>DQZA01000276.1 GCA_011042035.1 Desulfobacteraceae bacterium | reverse complement strand
TGACCCAAAAGACGCTGGATATAGTAGAGATCAGTTCCGGATTCCAACAGGTGGGTCGCAAAGCTGTGTCTCAAGGTGTGTACAGAGGCCTTCTTCTTGATGCCTGCACGTTGTAAAGATGCCTTGAATACCCTTTGAATGCTTGAGATACTGATTGGACTCGATGGGGCCCGTCCGGGAAACAACCACTCAGCGGGTTGATAGGCCTTCCAGTACTCCTTCAAGATATCCAGAGTACGGTTGCCGAGCAGCGTATAGCGATCTTTATTTCCTTTGCCGCCCTGGACCCGGATCATCATCCGTTTGCTGTCGATGTCAGATGCCTTCAGATGCGTTGCCTCACTAATTCTGAGCCCTCCGGAGTAGATGGTCGTCAATATGGCCCGGTGCTTGAGATTGTGCGTGCATTGAAGAAGGGATCGGATCTCTTCCCTGGCCAGGACCACGGGAAGTTTCTTTCGGTTCTTGATCCGGGGAATCCTGATCCCGTTCCACTTTCTTTCCCTGCCTGCCTGCTGCAGGCAGGGTCGTCTCATAGAAAAACTTCATGGCACTGTATGCCTGGTTCATGGAGGATTGAGAGACCTTCTTCTCCTTCATGAGATAGTAAAGGTAGTTGCGAATCTCTTCCTCCCCCATCTCCGCCGGCGAGCGACCATAATGACGCACAAAATGCACCATGCAGTCCAAATAGCAGGAAATGGTCCTCGGGCTGAAGTTTTTTAGCTCCAAAGCCATCTTCATTTGATTGTATAATTGTCCCATAACGTGTGTCTCCTTTCTGAGATTTTGGGATTAGTAGATACCCTACTTTCTACAGAAGGAGGCCACGTTTTGGAACCTCATCAAAACACAGTGGCCCCTGGTAAAACGCTATTCAATTGTCAAAGAACAAATCCCCACCCACGGGGAAACTACCGCGAAGCGGTTTAGTTCAACGAACATGTGAAGGCTACCTTTTCTGAGCCTCAAGTCATACTCACCCAAAACGGGCAGTTTGTGCCCTAGCTTCAGCCCGAGTAAAACCCAATCTTCGAGTATAGAACGTAACCCATCTTCACACTCACGCAAAGTCTTGCCGAAAGCAATAACTCCTTCGCAAAAGGGGATGCGCCCTGAAAATGTTCCATCCTCAAGCTTATCATATTCCGCCTGGCACAAAGAGTTTTCAATATACCCAGTAAGTATAAATTTCAGCATTGACCTTTTCCTCTCGGGATAGATCAGTTTCCCTACCCTGCCTGCCGTGCACAGTCAGGCAGGGGGGGTCGGCCAAAACACGGCTTCATGAGGGGGTCGAGAATGGACAATGTGGAAGAAAGGGATATCTGAGGTAGGGCAAAAAGGGGAATCTCGGTAGTCTTGACTCCTTTCTACAAAAATAGTTGACCCTACCACATACGTTGTGGTACGTTATAACCGTATCGTTATTAACGATTCGTAGATACCGTAATGGAAAACCCATTCAAATACGCAGGAATTGTTAGGGGCCCCTATTTTGCCGACAGAAAGCAAGAGCTCTCTGAACTGCTTTCGGAAATGCGGAATTTGGGCCGGGTTTTCTTGGTTTCCCCAAGACGTTATGGTAAAACATGCCTGATTTTCAATTTAAGCGATAAGCTCAAAAAGGAAGGGTACTGCGTTGCTTACCTTGATCTCAATGCATATCCTGACCTGGCGTCCTTTTCAGTGGCAGTTACCGAGAAGGTATCCAGGACCCTAGAATCAAGTACAGACAAGTTGGCAAAGCTGCTTTCAGCACTCAAGTATCTCCGTCCCAGGGTTGAGGTAGGCCCTGATGGATCACTGGCTGCAAGGGTAGAAATGACCGTTCCGAGGCGAGAGGCGCTCCCAGCGTTGCTTGAAGGTCTGCATTACTGTGATGAATTGGCCAGAAAGAAGCGTCGAAAGCTGATAATTGCTATAGATGAGTTCTCTGATCTTGCAAAATATGATGGCCAGACCATTGAAAAGGCGATACGCTCGGAGATACAGACCCACAGCCATATAGGTTATATCTTTTCGGGGTCGGCCCAGAGCGTAATCCTTGCCATGACCCAAGATCCGCAGAGAGCATTTTACAGGATGGGCAGAATTATGGAACTAGGCGCTATTGACAGGTCGGAGTATCTAAAATTTATTCTCAAATGGTTCAAGAAAGGGGGATATCAGCTAAAAAACGTCGATTTTGAGCTTGTTTTTGAGGCTGCTGAGGATGTGCCCTACAGCGTCCAAAGAATGTGCAATATATTATGGGAAAAGGCTAGGTCAACTGGGACAGTCACTCAGAAAATGCTCGAACAGCTTCCCCTGCTTGTTGCCCGTCAGGATTCAGTTCACTTTGAACTAATCTGGCAGACAGCCAGTCAGGCGCAAAAGATTCTGCTCATGGCGCTTGCCAAACAGCAAAATGCGAAGCCTTTTTCCAGGGCATTTCAGCTAGCCTATGGTATAGGCCCTTCATCTTCCATCAAAGCCTCCCTTGATTCGCTTGTCAAGAAGGGTATCTTGTACCAAAGTCCTGCGGGTCGATATAAATTTGCTGATACATTTATGAGATACTGGATTCTCAACCTAGCTGAAAGGGGAGCGGAATCGCGGTGAGACTAAGAACTATGCTCAAAGCGCAAACATCTGCTGGAGTACCGTGATAACCTCCAATTGAGTGCCAGGATCAATCGAGCCTAGCTTCTTTACCAGGCGTGCCTTGTCAATCGTTCTAATTTGGTCTAACACGACCTGTCCCTTTTTTCTCCTAAAAGTACACGGAACCCGGGTAGGATATTCTTTTCCGCCTGTGGTCAGTGGTGCTACAATAACCGTCCGGATGTGTCTGTTCATCTCATCAGGCGAAATAACTAAGCATGGTCTCGTCTTCCTGATTTCCGATCCTACGGTGGGATCGAGATTAACCAGGTAGACATCAAACCGGTTGGCTACCATTGCCATTCTTCTTCATCCCAGGAGTGAGATATGTTGTCCATGCCATCAACCAGGACATCATCACCCAGCTCAGACATCTTGCTAAAAGCCGCTTCCCAGCCACTTCTTGGATTAGAAACGGGTCTTATTATTATTTGATTTTCCCTTACTTCCAGTTCAACATCATCTACTATGCCGGTCTGATCCAATAGGGGCTTTGGAATGCGAACCCCCTGAGAATTGCCGATTTTCACGATCCGAGCTCTCATGCTTCCCCCCGTTTTCTG
>DQZA01000062.1 GCA_011042035.1 Desulfobacteraceae bacterium | reverse complement strand
TAGAACCGCAGAATATCGAATAATGAATGACGAATCTAGAACTTGAAAATTCTGCGGTTCGGCGTTCGAAATTCGATATTCGAATCGAAAATCCCCGCTGCCCCTTTTATGGGGATCTAGCCAGGGCCGATGAGGCAGGTCAATGGGCGAGGGTAGTAAACCTGCAGATGGTTTAGAGATCAGCAAGGAAAAGGTTCCTGAATCCTGTCTAGATGCCGTTACGTCGGCAGACAGCTACGCGACCCTCTAGTTTCACACTATCTGCGTCTCTGGTCTGTAGCTAAAGTTCGTTGACTTTTCCATATGGAATTTCCTTTCGAGCCTAAGGACTTCGGTGATTCTCGCAGGATCAAGAAAGTGCTCGTACAAGGGTTCATTGGGGGCTATAAAGTGCCCCTTTACCTTTTTTTCCAGTAGAAAGAGCGCCTGGACAGATTTGTCGCAAACTGGATATCCACGGTCGTCAATGGGGATATCAGAAGAGAAGGTCACAGGAGAAATGTTGTTGATATCCACTAGCATGATGTCCCCCTCTGCGGTTAGAAGCAGGTTCCCGACACCGGCGAGATCAGGAATATGTCTTACTTCCTGTACCATTTTCTTAATTCTCGCGACGAACGTTAGTATATTCTGGTAAGGCGTAGCTACCAGCTCTTCAATCTGGCCAGCGATGGGTGAAGAGGCCATCCTTTTCAAAAGATCTTCAATGGGGTGGTGTTGGGCTGGTGTCCAGGGATCTAAAATTTCTCCTTCCACGTATGTTTGCAAGCCACATAAGAGAATTTCAAATCGCTCGCCCCTTTTGTAGTTAACCAGAAATTCCTCTGATTGGGCCACGAATTTAGGCGATAGATATTGTTGCACTATTTTGACTCGCCCGATTTCCTCCTCAGCTTCTTTCAGACTTGCAAACCTTGTACGAAAGATTCTTAACATCCTGGAGGGCCGGGCCCTTGGGTAGTGCTTAATACCGTCCTTGAGCACTCCATTTTTCTCCAGGGCAAGGGCCTGCGGGGTCAACACCTCCATGATGTGTGACCGCAGGCCCATGCGGTAATGTCTTCTGAAATAGTATTGGCCTGGAGACTGGATGAAATTTAATGAAATGACGTCTTCGTGGGTAAGCGAGGGCTTTTCCCTTACATCCATTACCTGCCCTTCCACACCGGCTTACGCTTTTCCAAAAAGGCCTTTATCCCCTCTTCTGCGTCTTCCGTAGTGCACAGGGCCGCGAATACCTCGTTGGAATATTCCAGGGCCTTGCCGTATTCCATGTCAGACATACCGTAAAAGGCCCGTTTGCCCATCTGAAGTGCTAGGGGGCTCTTTTCCGCAAGTTTTTGGGCAAGCCCCATCGTAGCCTCTTCCAATTTTTCTGCAGGAACAACCTTGTTAACCAGACCCCATTGCTCGGCCGTGTGTGCATCTATCATATCTCCCGTCAGGAGCATCTCAAGACAGCGCTTCCTCCCAAGGGACCGAGACATGGGGACCGCAGGGCCCATGCAGAACAGGCCCACATTTATGGCCGTGGCCCCTATTTTTGTCCCCTCTGCCACCACGGCAAGGTCGCAGGCAGCGATGAGACCAGCACCATTTGCCACTGCAAAACCATGTGCAGAGGCAATAACCGGCTTCTTCATGTAGGCGATAACGTGTACCATTCTTTCCATGAGAGATACCCACTCGTAGTATTCCCGCTGTGTCTTCCCAAAATATTCCGACACGTCTATTCCAGCAGAAAAGGCCTTTCCTATGCCCCTGATCACCACAACTCTTATCTCCGCATCATTGTCGAGTTCGATAAGGGCCCTGTTCAACTCTGTAGCCAATGCGGTGTTAAAGGTATTAAATTGGTCCGGCCGATTGAGGCTGATGATTCCGATGTGATCTTTTCTGTCAACAATTACTGGTCTGTCATTCATGGTGCACCCCCTTTACGTTTTTGCATCTGTTCATAACATCTAGCAAGAGTGCTAGAGGTTTGTACAAATAAACTTGATATTGCTGGGTTCAACAAGCCGCCAATTGGCCGCTTTCAGCCGTTCATAAGTCGTACCAGCGTGTGGTCTGGGAAATAGTCTATTATGTTCAGGCAACCGTAATCTTGCTGTATCCTAAATAAGTTGCCCAGATCCAGGCCAAGTGCGTGGCATAGGATGACACGGTTTACACCGCCATGGGCAACAATTACAATCTTTGAGTTGGAATGCTTGCTGAGGATTTCTTTTAGGATGGCCATGACACGGTGAGCAAGCTGTGCAATGGATTCGGAGTCGCCAGGGGGGCTATAGTGGACTACGTTCTTTGCCCTTTTCTTGAGTTCTTCGGGAAACCGCTTCCTAATCTGCTCAAGGGTCAAGCCTTCCCACTCGCCGAACCTCATCTCACGTAGCTCCTGGCGGGAAAAAAGGGGTGAATCGTGGTACCTGGATATTATCTTGGCACCGGCCAAAGAGCGCTTAAGGTCACTGCTATAAACAGCCGAAACATCCACGAGTCGAAGCCGCTCAGCGGCCTTTTCCATCTGGAGCAGGCCTATTTCAGTGAGCTCTATGTCAGTGTGGCCATATATGGGGAAATTTTCGAAACCGTCGACCTGGCCATGCCTGATCAGGTAAATTCTCGTATGTTCAATCATGGGTTGAAATCATAGAGAGGCCTAAAGGTTATGTCAATGAATTTGGCCTTTATCAGAACTCGTGAATGGTGTATAAGCAGAAATGCTAAACGGCTTAAGGCCGAAGCCGGGAGGTACCAGGTGCAGCCGGACTTGAACTGGAGGGTTGGCATAGGAGGTTGGTCAGTTGGATAGGAAAGAGTGCTTTGGGGTGCTTGACAGGGTGTTTCCCGAAGGAAAAGAAGGTCTTAGAGAGGTGCCACAAGAATGCTTTGGCTGTCCCGAGCACACTGATTGCCTAAAAACGGCACTTGCAAGCCGGGAGGGCATGGCCTTTCGAATGGAGCTATTAAACAGACGAAAACCGACAGGGGTGGTGGACCGCATCAGGAGATGGTCAGAGCGCAAGACTCTGGCCCGTTCGCTAAAGGGGAAGTGATGAAGGGCCTTTGTGGCAGAATTTTTCAGTTTGGAGCTAAAACTACCTAGCTAGTTTATGGAGAATTATTGTGGAGATAAGGTGTCCCTATTGTGGCTACTCTGGGGAGGTACCCAAAGAAAAGATACCATCCAATGCTAAGTGGGCAGTGTGCCCAAGGTGCCGGCAACGC
>DQZA01000150.1 GCA_011042035.1 Desulfobacteraceae bacterium | reverse complement strand
TGACCTTGACCCTATTTATCTCAGGGCCAGGGGGGATATCCCTTGAAAGGTATATGTTCCAGGGCGAGATCGCGATTTTTTCGATTGGCTGCCCATCGTATGGGGCTAGCACGGATATTCCATCAAGGTCCACCCTAGCGATGCCTGGGGCCAGGGGCGAAAATTTTCTACAGCGTAATATATTAGGGAAGCCAAGTAATTCCGATACATACCTGTTACTCGGATCAAAGAATATGTCGGTGAATGTTCCTGTTTGCTCAATCGCGCCCTTGTGCATTACTGCTATGGTGTCAGCCATTTCAGATGCCTCGCGTTGATTATGGGTGACATAAACTGTTGTAATATGGAGAGCACGCTGTATTCTTTTCAGTTCCATCCTGAGATGTTTTGCAGTCCGGAGATCCAGGCTGTTAAATGGCTCATCGAGCAAGAGCACTTTGGGCCTTGGCGCCAGGGCCCTTGCAAGGGCAACCCTCTGCTTTTCGCCCCCGCTGAGGCCCTTGTCGGGGTACCTTTCGGCAAGGTGTTGGAGCTTGAAGGTGACAAGCAAGTCATTGACCCTGGTCCTTACCGTCTTCTCAGGAAGGCCCCTTGCCCTGAGGCCGAAGCCTATGTTGTCCCTAACAGTCATATGAGGGAAGAGGCAGAAATCCTGAAACAGGTAACCCACTTCCCTCTTTCGTGGTGGGAGGTTGTCCACCGGGATCCCGTCAAGGGAAACAGAGCCTTCATATGATGTGAGCCCTGCTATGACATTAAGAAGGGTGGTCTTTCCCGCCCCGGTTTTACCCAGAATTACAAGCAGTTCGCCGTTGTTTACTGTTAGGTCCACTCCCTTACATATGTAATTCTTGATGCCTCGGAGTTGTATGCTTGGCATGTCATTTCCACCCGGAAGTGAGCTTTGCTTCAAGGTAGATGAAAAGCCTTTCGAAAAGGAGACACATAACGGAGAGCACCATGAGGCATACAATTATGATATCCACCCTGATCAGGCTTTCAGCCCGCATCATGAGTGCGCCGATTCCCGTGGGTATAGCAACCATTTCAGCGGCAATAATAACCCTCCATGCCATGCCTGCCTCAAGTTGAAGGCCGGTAAAGATGTTGGGAAGCGCCAAAGGCAGTATCACATGAAACAAAATGTAATATTCCGTGGCGCCCAATGTCCTTGCTGCGGCAATGGCTTTTTTGTTCACTTCTTTTATCCCTGTGACCGTATTGTAGAGCACAGGGAAAAAGGAGCAGATAAAGATGATGGCAATTGGCAGCAATTCGTTTATACCGATCCAAAGCATGAAAAGAGGTAACCAGCCCAGTGCCGGAATCGGATATAGCAACGCAATTATGGGGCTGAAGGTCTTTCTTAATGTTACGTGGTAGCCCATTATTATCCCAACAAGGATACCCGCCACAGAGCCCGCACAAAATCCCACCAGCACCCTGAATAGGCTGCTTGCAAAATTGCTCACTAAGACTCCCGAGATTGTCAGGCTATAAAATTGCTTTATGACATATGAAAAAGGGGGAAGAAAGAGGTGGCCGGGAAACAGATTCAAACGAGCCGCTGCTTCCCAGAGACCCAACAGGGCGACAATGGGCAAAATACCATACCAGGAAGAAAAGCTGGTGCGCTTCATTGGCTAACAAACCTCAGGTCAAGGATGTCATGAGCGGGAAATCGAGACGCTATGTACCCGAGCCTTGCCACATAATCTATAATGTCCTGCACCCCTTGGTTTGTTATGTTTGTCTCATAGTCGAGCCTGGCCATGGATTTCAGCAAAACAAGGGGCGTGATTTGCAGTGATCTTACAGATCTAGCAGCCTTGGTGGGAAATATATGGCTTTGTGCGAGTGATAATTGCCTGGCCAAAATGGCTGCAGCTTCATTGCGATTCGAATTTATCCAGTGAGTTGCACTCCGGGTTACGTCTACCAATTTTTGCACCGCCTCAGGTTGCCTCTTGATGAGACCTTCCTTTACGACCAAGACGCTCCCCTGCATATTGGGCCAGAGATCTCTGGCGGTGAGAAGCATCCGGAAGCCGCAGGCCTCGGCCATGGTGGCCCATTGCTCGGGAAGAAAGGCGGCATCCAGGCGGCCCATTTTGATTGCGAGGACCTGGTTTGGGGGATTCATACGTTGAATCCTTGGAAGAATTTTTCGACGGCTGAGGTGAAATTTCTCCATGGCTTTATTCAAAAGCACATCCACAGCGCCCCCTTCTCTGACACACCCTATTCGGAGCCCTTGGTTTTCCAAGTCCTTGACGGTCTTTACCTTGTCAGGGTCAACTACCAGTCCATAACCGTATTTGTGCGTGCCTGCCACGATCCTTATTCTTACACCGGCATTGGCAAAGACATTTATTGCAGGGACCAGGCAGAGGTAAGCCGCCTGTATATCGCCCCTTGCTAGGGCTGCTGCGAGGGCTATGCCTGTCACGTAGCTTTCACAGGAAGATATGTTGAGGCCTGCTTGCTTGAACCAACCCTTATCTCTGGCCACATAAGCGCATGCTGCATGGTCCATGAACTCCACTGCCATGCCGATCTTTTCTGCCTGAGCACCTTTCACTTGAGCAGGGTTGAAAATTGCCAACATAAAACCCAAAACAAGTGAAATTACCCAATAGGCAAATGGCCTCATTATTTTCTCCGGATGGATTGAGTGTCGTATCATGTGACATCCCTGGTAGATGGTTACTTAGAGCAAGCGCAAAAGCGCTCCCATCCCATGAGACAGGCTGCCCCGGCGATGGTGGTGCCATAAAAGATGACAGGCTTTTTACCCAGGAATTGATCAATTGTCTCATTTACGACGGCAGTGCCTGTCACTAATAGCAGGTCGGCCCATTTTATTATTTCATTGGCGGCCTCTGGCCCTTCGATAAGGGTGTTGAACCGTCGTGTTCCGATATTATCCGCATCAAGGTCAGTAACCCGCAGATCAAAAATTGGGCTGAGGGCCTCAATGATTCGGGGCTGAAATCCGACCTGGGCTACTTTGGCCCCCTTGTAATGGGATTTCAGATGGTCACGAAGACGCGCTGCACACAGGGTTGGTTCCTCATCCTTGCAGTGAACTGTTCCGTCAGTTTTGCCCAAGTAACGTAACACCGCATTAAGGCTTGCCACAAAAAGGGCTCGCCTGTAATTGTTTCTTGAAGGCATCTCAAGGACCTCTGCAAGGGTTCCCTCAAAATCTCCATACTGGTCAGTAAATGCTTGACCAAGGCC
>DQZA01000090.1 GCA_011042035.1 Desulfobacteraceae bacterium | reverse complement strand
TTCGCAAGGCGATTGAAAAATGCTCCCAAGAGGGCCTGCTAAAAGAGGTTCCCCTGCCCGATTTTGTCGTGGAAATTCCAAACAATCCAGAACACGGCCACTATGCGACCAATCTGCCCATGGCCCTTGCATCGAGCCAAAAGAAAAATCCCCGTGAGATAGCCTCGATAATAGTAGGCCAACTTAATGATGATGAAGGCTTGATTGAAAAGGTTGAGGTAGCCGGCCCAGGGTTTATCAACTTCACAATTGCTTCGACAAAATGGCAGGATTTTCTTTCCTCTCTCCTTAAGGCCAATGATACCTTTGGCAGGAGCGACACTGGTAAGGGTGAAAAGGTGCTGCTGGAGTTTGTGAGCGCAAACCCAACCGGCCCCCTTCATCTCGGCCATGGCCGCGGAGCTGCACTGGGAGACACCTTGGCCAGGGTCCTAAGACACTGCGGATACGGCGTTGCCACGGAATTTTACATTAACGATGCAGGGCAGCAGGTACGTTTGCTGGGGGAGTCCATTTACAGCCGCTGGATGCAAATGAAGGACCCCCATTACCCGTTCCCAGAAAATGGCTACCGCGGGGAATACGTGCTTGAACTTGCAAAGGATATCTCGAGGGAGCATGACCTGAGGACCATGAGCAAGGAGGAGGCCGTTGAACTGTGCTCTTCCCTGGGCCGTCAAAAGATGTTGGAGGAAATACGTCAAAATCTGTCCAGGTTCCGAGTCGAGTTCGACGTTTGGTACAGCGAAAAGGAATTGGTCAGCAGCGGCAAGCTCCAAAAAACATTGGATGTACTTCGTTCCGAGGGGCATATTTACGAACACGAGGGGGCACTGTGGATCAAAACCACTGCCTTCGGGGATGACAAGGACCGGGTTATACGCAAGCAAGACGGCTCTTACACTTATTTTGCCACCGACATAGCCTATCACCTCGATAAGTGGGATAGGGGGTTTACCAAGGCCATTAACATCTGGGGCGCAGATCATCATGGTTATATTCCCAGAATGAAGGCAGCCCTTGAGGCCCATGGCATACATCGCGACTGGCTGTCGGTACTGTTGATTCAGTTGGTCAAACTTTACCAGGGCGGCAAGGAAGTTAAAATGTCCAAAAGGGCTGGCCGGTACGTAACCCTGAAGGAACTCGTGGAAGAGGTAGGGGTTGATGCCGTGAGATTCGTGTTCCTCACCAAGAATCATGATTCACCCCTAGACGTTGATATTGATCTTGTTAAAGCCCAAGACAGCAATAACCCTGTTTATTATGTCCAGTACGCCCATGCGAGGGCATGCAGTATCCTCCGCAAGGCCAGCGAGGAGGGCATAACCATTCCGATGGAGCCCGGAAACTCTGTCCGACTTCTAAACCTAAAAGAAGAAATCGACCTCATTAGAACAATGGCAGAATTCCCTTGGCTCCTTGAAGATATTTGCAGGACCTTTGAGCCGCACAGGCTCACTTACTACCTGGGGGAGTTGGCCGCAACATTTCATAGGTACTTCAACCTTGGGACCAAGAACCCCGAACACAGAGTGGTACAAGAGGATGTGGAGCTGTCCAGAGCGAGGCTGCTCCTTACAACCGGCGTAAAACAGGTCCTTTATCTAGGCCTGAGGCTTCTGGGCGTTGAAGCCCCCCAGCAAATGTAGATGACGAGGAAAAAGAAAAAGGTATATAAGTTTGAATTCTCCGGCCCCAGGCTTGCCATGTGGGCCAGTGGTGTTTTTCTTCTCCTTGCGTGGAGCTTCGTACTGGGAGTTCTGGTGGGAAGGGGTTCTATTCCTGCGAGGCTAAGACATCTCGGTGTCTTGAAAAAACAATTGGCCAGACTTGAACAACAGGCAGATACAGGGCCCAAGGATCAAGCCAAACCCTCGGACAAGCAAGAGGTCACGGGGAGTGAAAAATTCGATTTTTTCCAAAAGTTGGCAGAAAAGAAGGAAGAAAAGATTCTGCCCCCCAGGGCTCCCAAGGGAAGCGCACCCAAGAGAGCAACCTCGCGGGAACGATCCAAGCCCACCAAGTCTCCTTCCACCCAGCGATATACCATACAGGTTGCGTCGTTCCCTACAAAGGCCAAGGCTGCCAACCTCGTGCAACGGCTCCAGAAAAAAGGCGTGTCCGCCTATTATGTGTTAGCGGACACCAATAAGGGTAGGTATTACAGGGTAAGATGCGGTGAATTCTCGTCTCAGCAGGAAGCAGTTTCCCGCTTGAAAGTGATAGCAGACATTACCGGGATGAAGGGTTTTGTGTGTAAGAAATAGAAAGGAATCTGGTAGTGGTGAGAAAAGCAAAAATAAGTGATGTTCCTCTAATTCACAAGATAATCAATGAGTTTGCCCAAAGGGGCGACCTGTTGCCCAGGCCATTAAGTGAATTATATGATCATTTGCGGGATTACAATGTGATTGAAAGCCCCCACGAAAATAACTCAATAGTGGGCGTTTGCGGTCTGGGAATATGCTGGGACGATCTTGCGGAGATCAAATCACTCGCGGTGGTCCCAACACACCAGGGCAAAGGTTATGGCAGAAGTCTAGTGGAGGTCTCACTTAAAGAGGCAAGGGAGTTTGGTATCCCAAAGGTATTCACCCTGACATATATCCCGCGGTTCTTTCAGAAGCTTGGATTCAAGGAAATAGATAAATCAAAGCTGCCGCAAAAAATATGGGCTGATTGCCTTAAATGTCCTCATTTCCCTGATTGTAAGGAAGTGGCTCTTATCACATACTTGTGATGGTCCTGCTGCAGCGATTAGCAACTTGCCCGAACATGACGTCTTTGGGCGCTTTAGTACCGGCTTGTAATCGGGATCGGTTAGATTAATTGTTACTTAGGAGAAACAAGATATTGCTTTTGGACAAGCAAGAGGATTGTTGATATTAACACCTAAGACTTATAGGATTTAAGAATATCTGTAATCCACTAAGTGCCTGGAGGATAAAATGTTTGGCATTGGGATGCCCGAGTTAATTGTCATAATGGTGATCGCTTTAATTGTTATAGGCCCCAGTAAGCTTCCTGACATAGCAAGGGCCCTTGGCAAGGGAATAGCTGAGTTCAAAAAGGCTACACAGGAAATCAAAGAAAGTCTGGAGATAGATGAAGACATTAAAGAGGTTAAAGAAGACCTGGTGGATTCTGTCAGTGGCCTAAAAGACGTGCTTGAGACATCAGAAGTGTCACCAACCGAGGCGGAGCCCAAATACAAAGACTATGATGAAATGCTCGAAGATTA
>DQZA01000168.1 GCA_011042035.1 Desulfobacteraceae bacterium | reverse complement strand
TGGCGGAGGGAGAGGGATTCGAACCCCCGTGACCTGAACGGCCAAGCGGTTTTCAAGACCGCCTCCTTCAACCACTCGGACATCCCTCCAGCCACATCCTATATAAAAATATAACACCTAAATGGGCGAGGGTCAAAGCCTTTTGAAACCACCCGGCACCACATCCTCACATCCTGGCTCGCATCAAAGCGATGGTTTTTTCATAATCCTGGCTGTAAAAAATGGCCGATCCGGCCACAAATATGTCTGCACCGGCCCTGGAAATATCACTTATGGTCTCAGGTCCGATGCCCCCATCTACTTCTATTTCGACCTCCAGCCCCTGTGCCTTGATCTTCTCCGATAGTGCCTCTACCTTCGGTATCATAGAGCCAATAAACTTCTGACCCTCAAAGCCAGGGTTTACCGTCATAATAAGTACCATGTCCAAGTCCCCAAGGACATGCTCAAGCATGCACAGCGGCGTAGCAGGATTGAGGCTGACCCCGGCCTTCATTCCATTTTCACGAATGTAATCCAGGGTCCGCTGAAGATGTGTCACGGCTTCCGCATGGACCGTTAGAATATTGGCACCAGCTTCTTTAAAGGCATCAATAAATTGATCGGCATTCTCTATCATTAAATGAACATCCAAAGGCAACTGGGTGACACGGCGCACTGCCTTTACTATCATTGGGCCAATGGTAATGTTGGGCACAAAATGTCCATCCATCACATCAATGTGTATATAGTCTGCCCCTGCCTTTTCGACTGCGCGTATTTCTTCTGCAAGCCTGGTAAAATCAGCAGAAAGAATTGATGGGGCTATTTTCTTTGCCATTTCCCTTAACCTCCTCCACAAGACTCACCTTTTTACGAGCATAGCCCCAAAAAAACCATCAAGGCCATGCACATCAGGCCATGTCCTAAAAAAACCATTCTCATCCACAAGCCCTTTTGCCCAACGGGGCACCTTGTCCCTCAAGTCCACCACATCCATATCAGGGTGCCGCTCCAAAAAGCTGTTCACAACCGCCTCGTTCTCCTCCCTTGAAATGGTGCAGGTAACATAAAGCAAGGTCCCTCCTGGCCCCAAAATCCGACCTGCACTGGCAAGGATCTGGGTTTGCACCTTTGAAAGCTCAGGAATATGGGATTCCTCTCTCGCCCACTTTATATCGGGGTGTCTCGAAATAACGCCCAGGCCCGAACAAGGGCTATCAATCAAAATTCCTTCAAACCTTTTCTTAAAGAGCTTATCTAATGGCTTGGCCGCGTCCGCACAAACAGGGTGAAGCCACGAGATACCCAGTCTTTTGCAAGTCTGCCTCAGCCTTACCAGGCTCCCCCTTTTTATGTCAAGCCCGATGACACGCCCCTGTGGACCAACCATTTCTGCTAGGTGAGTGGCCTTTCCCCCGATACCTGCGCAAATCTCCAGCACCCTGTCTCCCTTGGAGGGATTGAGCAAGAAACTACAGATCTGGGCTGCCTCGCCTTGCACCTGAAAGAGTCCCTCCTTGAACGCACCTAGCTCGGTGATCGGGACATTTAGATCATCAATGTGGATCCCTGCGGGGCTAAACCTGGTCGGACTTGCACAGACCCCTTCTGCAGCCAGATACCCAATAAGTGCTGCCCTACTTGTCTTAAGTGTATTTACCCTAACTACCAGCTTCGGAATTTCGTTAGACGCCTTGAGCAAAGAAGTGGCACGCCCTTCACCCAATTCGGTTATCCATTTGCCCACCAGCCACTGGGGATAGGAATGCTCCACCGACAGCCGCTCTACCTGGTCAACGCTTTCTGGAAATGGCTTGAGGCTGTTCCTTTTCCGGATGATTCCTCGCAAGAGTCCATTTACAAAGCGGGCCACGTGTGGTTTTCCCCCTGATTTGGTCTGCTTTACTGCTTCATTCACTGCTGCTGGTTCAGGGATGCGATCCATAAACAGGATCTGGTAGAGGGCGATCCTGAGGATGTTCAACACTCTCAATTCTACCTTATCAAAGGGAAAATTCAGACTCTGCTCTATGTACCAGTCCAACCTGAGGCGCCACCTGAGCACCCCGTTTGTCAAATGGACACAGAGGGCCTTGTCTCTACCGCTTATTCCGGGGTATCTACGGAATGATTGCTCAAGGAAATATCGAGGTAATATCCCTTTATCATCAAAATGATTAAGCGCCTGCAGGGCCAAATCTCTGGGAGTTGGGTTTGCCATTTTCCAAAAAAGTCAAAAGTCCCCTTTCTACCATTTCCAAATCCACATCAGTGTCAAAACAGGGGCCATGGGGGCGACGGTTAAGGATCCCATACACGGCAATGGGATAGGTATCCTGTATCCCACTTGTCAGATCACGCTCGCAGGCCACGGCAATTATTATATCTGGCCTCTTTTCCACCACAATCCTGCGCGCAATGGTCCCGCCAGTTGCCACTGAGATAGAAACACCATAACGTTTGGAAATTGCCACCAGATCCTTTATCTTGCATTTTCCACAGGCCTTGCAATTTTCAATATTGCCGGTAATGCGAACGCCACATTCATGATATTGAAGGCAATGGGGTAAAAGGATCAGCAATTTTTCCGGCCTCACCTTCTTGGCCTCAGCCAGCACTAGGCGGTTATTAACAGCTATAAATGAACGCCGAAGATCATCCTTGCTAATTCCAAGGAGCCTTCCCAGCCCCACCAAAATGGGAAACAAGAATCTAATAACCACTCCGCGAGACTTTTTGTTTATGAATAGATTTCTGCCCCACAAAATGGTGAAAATTAAGGTGACTGCGCCTCCCAACCCAAAGAGCACGAGGCCCGCAAAACACAACCCAATGATAAGGGGCAAGTGAGGACTAATATTCTTAAGCCCCACTGTGGGCACCCACCACAGCACAAACGCCCCACCAACCAACACAAAGCAGCAAAGGACCAGCAAGAATACAAATTTCCTGCCAGAGGCTCTCTCTGAGCCATCAAATGCATCTTGGCTTTGTTTATCAACTGCAGTCATAAATTTGTGCTAAAGCCATCTTGTGAGTACTCATGTCTGGCCAAAAACCGGTCTAATGTAGCACCCTGCTTAGAAATTTTAAATTTGGGCCCGGAATAGATTACACTCAGCATCGCTGTCCTACCCACTTAAGATCACCAAACTCAAGCAAAAAGCTCAGCTCATTTTGCACGCTAACAGTAAGTACTAGGATTGAAATTTGTCGCCTGGACGGAGGGGGAAACCCTTAATTATCTCTGCCACTGCCATCCTTCTCTTACCAGG
>DQZA01000147.1 GCA_011042035.1 Desulfobacteraceae bacterium | reverse complement strand
GGGCTTGACAGCATTGGAGGTGCAATTTTAGGCGGCATCATAATTGGCCTGCTGGAAACCTTTACGGGAGGTTACGTCTCCACGTCCCTCAGGGAAGTAATTCCATATATCACACTGGTCTTCATCCTGATGGTGAAGCCTTATGGCCTGTTTGGCCTTGTGGAAATAGAAAGAGTCTAGTCAACGAGAGGTCTTAACGGCATATGAGAAGACTCCAGTTTCATCCATGCGGCAATTTTAGGGAATCATACCACCAAGAGCTGACTATTTTTGAGACCGATTTTGGGAGGCTCTGGCTCATTGTTGGACTAGTGCTTCTGTTCGGAGTCGTCCCATTTGTGTCCACCTCCTATCTCCTATATGTCTTGAACCTTATGGGGATCTATGCCATTGCTGCCATAGGCCTCAATATACTCATTGGATACACAGGTCAAATCTCCCTTGGCCACGGGGCCTTTTTTGGGGTCGGGGCCTATACTGCCGCCATACTGGCAACAAGGGTTAATTTTCCCTTTTGGGCGGCGGTACCGTTGGGAGGGATGGCAACAGCGGGGGTAGGAATGATCTTTGGCATCCCTTCGGGGAGACTAAAGCATCTGTACCTTACCATAGCCACCCTGGCCGGTCAGTTCATTATGGAGTACGTTTTCGTCCATTGGGACAGTCTTACCGGCGGGGCAGACGGCATAGTTGTCACTGGAGCGACACTTTTTGGCATAGACCTTGGCAATGACAGGAGCTTCTTTTTTGTAATCTTCGTATGCTTTGTCATCATGACGTGGATTGCCGTGAACCTTATGAGGACCCGCTATGGCAGGGCATTCATCGCCATCAGAGACAATGACAGGGCTGCAGAGGGAATGGGTATACCACTTTTTCGGTACAAGCTCCTTTCTTTTGCCATCAGCTCCTTTTACGCGGGTTTTGCTGGTGGGCTTTTTGCTTACTACACCATGAGCATCACTCCCGAGCCATTCAACCTGTGGCTATCAATTGAATTTATTGCCATGATCATAATTGGGGGGCTCGGGAATATACCCGGATCAGTATTCGGAACCATTTTCATTGTTGCCCTTAATGAGTCCCTAAGCGCCCTTTCACAATATCTCATGAATTTGGGCACTGCTTCAAATATTGCCATTACCATTGCACCGTTGCGAGAATTCGTATTCGGCATGGCAATTATTTTGTTTATCATCTTTGAGCCCAAGGGTCTAGCGGAGGTATGGCGCATTATCAGATCTAGCTTTAGGCTCTGGCCTTTCTCGTATTAGCTTGGTATAATATTTAAAAACTCAGGGTTATAATCATGTCTGACAATAACTTGACTCTTCTCATCAACAACATCAGCGTCGTCTATTCAGACGTAATCCAGGTGCTTAAGGGTGTATCCCTAAAGATATGGAGGGGACAAATAGTATCACTCCTTGGTAGCAACGGTGCCGGAAAGACCACCACTTTAAAGGCCATTTCTGGGTTATTGAAGCCAGAGAATGGGAAGGTCACAGAGGGCTCCATTGAGTATGAAGGCAAGCCCATTCACAACTCGGCCCCCGAAAACATTACCCGAAAAGGGATAATTCAAGTGCTTGAGGGCCGCCAGGAATTCAAGTACTTGACTGTAGAAGAAAACCTGAGGGTAGGAACAGCCACTAGATGGGGCAAGCCCTATCAGAAAGACCTTGAAATGGTTTACCATTATTTCCCTGCACTGCTGGCCCGCAAAAAATCGCTGGCCGGATATTGCAGCGGCGGAGAACTTCAGATGCTGGTAATCGGTCGCGCCCTAATGGCCCATCCTAGGTTATTATTACTTGATGAACCATCGCTCGGCCTGGCCCCACTCTTGGTCAAAGAAATCTTTCAAATAATCCGAAGAATTAATGAGGAACAAGGCACCACCCTGATGGTGGTGGAACAGAATGCAAACATGGCCCTTCAAATCGCCCACTATGGATACGTTATGGAAAACGGAAAGATAGTCATGGAAAGCGACGCGGAAGACCTAAGAGAAAATCCTGATGTCAAGGAGTTCTATCTTGGCACGGCAGCTTCAGGTGCTCTTAAATCTTACAAGGATGTTAAGGCATATAAGAGACGTAAGAGATGGCTTTAGTTCCTTAAGTTTACACCTCACCATTATTGCGAGCCCCACGCGAAATGAAACCCGACAATTACGCACCGGGTAACGGATTACTTACCAAGGACACCTTTCGATTCATTAAACCCGATGAGTATGAGTCCCTGGGAATAGATCCCGAGGATATACCCATTGGCACGTTTCCTGCGTTAAAACATCCCTCCCATCTTCCAAGCAGATTTGGAGGTAATGCCTATGGTTCGGGTCTTTTTGAAATATATGATCGGCTCAAACCTGATGACATAAAGCTACTCCAAGAGGTCTCTTTTAATCATCCCGAACACTTAGAAAAACGTTACAAGCTCATCAACAGAATTTACAAGAAAATGGGGCTGCTCATCAGGGTTA
This sequence comes from Desulfobacteraceae bacterium, assembly GCA_011042035.1. Lineage (GTDB taxonomy): Bacteria > Desulfobacterota > DSM-4660 > Desulfatiglandales > Desulfatiglandaceae > B111-G9. Next base: position 776 of record DQZA01000147.1, on the reverse strand, counting down.
GCCGCACAGGTAAGCCCTACTATTTAATCCCAGCCCATCTTGTGTCAAATACCTTGGAGCACATACGTGTTAAGTTGGACGAAATAAGCAAGATAATAGAATCCCATAGGAAAAAATTTTTAAAAGAAAGGTATTCTATTGGCCTCCTTACCTTGAAGGACGACCTTATCTTCAATGAGCTTTCTTACCGATTCAGGGAACACCACATTGTTCTGATTGATTCACTAAGTAAGCTAAGGGCAGTAACTGAAAAACTCGACTTAATCATAATTACCCGTGACATATACGAATTACTTCTATTGGAAGACTTTGCCCAGGCAATCACCAAGAGGCCTTCCAAAAGCCGATTAAACGAGCTCGCCCATTATTTGCTATGGAAAATTCATGGGATACTTAGAGATGGAGGAGAATTATTTGTCGTAGCAGATCGGCAAATCGCCAAAACCGATCAGACAGCTCTTGTTACATTCAAAACAGAGCAGGAGGCAAAAAACTTTATTCTCTTCACCCATATCTTCAAAACCCAACAAAGATATAGGTTGAATGGCAGGGCGCTGGAAATCAAGATATTTGACTTACAAGAATACCTGAGAGGGTTTTATGTCGAACCAGAAATAATTGACCGCCTTTTAAATGGCGCAGACATCGATACTCTCAGCCCTAGACAAATCAATGATCTCCCCTACCTTGATTATCCCTTACGGAAAGTGCCTTATTCGGGCGCTCAAGAAAAGGCATGGGCCAGATTATTTGGGACGTTTTTTGAGCAAGTATTC
>DQZA01000122.1 GCA_011042035.1 Desulfobacteraceae bacterium | reverse complement strand
AGGTCTATGTCGAGAGGGATACTCCTGCCAAGAGGTTTTCCCTCCAGAGCCGATTTCAGAGCCTCAATCAGGCTTGAGTTTTGGCCTTTGCCCTTTGAGATCCTTGTGCGGGGGAAGAGATGAGTAAAAAAGGCGGTTGCATCATAGGGGTGGCCCATCCTTAAACACACCCTAACTGCGCCCTTTTCAGTTGATGCCAAATATAGCAAAAGGTCTTGGTACCTCAGCCTACACACGAACAACTCGCGCATAATTTTCCTTGCCATGTATTGCTTTCCTCTAATCTGTTTCTAATCAGATCAAGGGTTTTCAACTTGTCCCTCGCCCATTTGGGGGCCAGCAAATTTGAGCCCCTTGGTGGATCACCAGTGAGGCGTTGAATTATCATGTCAGGCGGCAGCAGTTCAAGAAAATCCACCACAAGTTCCACGTATTCTTCTCTTTCAAGACACCTTATTTCCCCTTGTCTGTAAAGGGTTGCCAGTGGAGAGTCCTCTACAACGTAAAGGAGATGAATTTTTATTCCCCGTATTGGAAGCCTTGAGACAAACCTTGCTGTTTCCATCATTGCTCGTTTATCTTCACCGGGCAGTCCCAGGATCACGTGGACGCAAACGTCTATTCCGAAGTCCGCGGTAAGTTCGACAGCATTTACAAAACAAGTCACATCATGCCCCCTGTTTATCCGCTGCAATGTTTCGTCATGAGCGGATTGAAGACCCAGCTCCAACCACACCATGTATTTATTATCCTTGTAAGACTGTAAGAGGGCGAGTATCTCTTTGCTGATACAGTCGGGCCGGGTACCTACAGACAGCCCTAGGATGTCCTCATCTGAAAGGGCCAAGTCGTATAGCTCCTTGAGCTTCTCCACAGGGCCGTAGGTATTGGTGAAAGACTGAAAGTAAGCTATGAACTTGCGTGCCTTATATCGTTTCCGAATGAAGCTCTTTGCACGAGATATTTGCTCTGAAATGCTTATCCCATGATCCACAAAGGCACCGGTTCCAGATCCCAGGCGGTCACAAAAAATGCACCCCTTGGTGGAAATAGACCCGTCTCGATTTGGACATGTCAGCCCGGCATCTAGAGCGATTTTGTGAATACGCTCGCCAAATTTTTCCCGCAGGAAAGTATTAAAGTCTCTGTAGCGTTCCATGTTTCTATCATAACACATATACTCAAGCGCGAAAACGCATTGAGTGAATCATTGACCAATTGGCAAAACCCTGCAAAGATGCTTAATTTAGTAAAATAGATTAATGCATGCCAGAGACACAGGAGACAGCCCAATGAAGAGGACAATAACAATTGTTTTGTTTGTGGGCATGATCATACTCTTGGTCGGAGGGGTAGGGGCTGCAGGAGAAAAAAGTTCCAGGCCAAAGTTACCCCTCACCGAGAAGCAGATGAAGGCCTATGAAAAGATCCCCTTTAATGAACAAAATCTTGCAAAGGTGGAAAGAGGGATGACCCAGACACAGGTCCTGGAGCTACTTGGTAAGCCCCTCAAGATTACTAAAGAGCATAGAAGGCATAACCGCTGGACCGTTCATTATTTCTACCCTGACGGCCACATAGTAAATTTCAAGGACGGACTTGTGGTGGGAAAGGAATAGAGGACAACAGGCAGAGTCAAATATTGTGTGGAGGTGAGACCTGTATGGGCATAAGTACGAAAGATGGGTGTGAAATACCTGAACAAGGGAATATGGCAGGAGTTGATCTGGGTCCAATATTGTATCCTCATTCAGTGGCAGTAATAGGCGCATCCTCGGCCTTTGGAAAGTGGGGGCAGCTAATTCTTACCAATATTGTGGCCGGGGGTTTTGAGGGTGAAATATATCCTGTTAACCCCAAGGCATCCTCCCTTTGTGGTTTGACCGCCTACAAGACCGTGACTGATATTCCTCAACCCGTTGATGTGGCTTTTATAACCGTGCCTGCGCCTGGGATCCCCGCGGTCTTGGAAGACTGCGGCAAGAAGGGGGTGAAGGGCCTAGTTGTGATTACCTCTGGGTTTAGTGAAACGGGCGGAGAAGGGCTAAAGCTGGAAAGAGAGATCGTAGAAATATGCAATAGATTCGGAATGGTGTTAATAGGCCCCAATACCATGGGGATTATTTCCCCCTATGCGAAGCTATTTGCAACCGGAACTCACACAAGGCCACGGCCCGGTGGAGTGGCCTTCATCTCGCAATCAGGCAATTTGGGTAATCAACTTGTGCATTGGGCAAGCCACCAAGGGATAGGTATTTCTCAATTCGTGGGCTCTGGCAATGAGGCCATGCTTGGCTGTGCAGAATACCTCGAGTTCTTGGAACAGGATGATCATGCCAGGATTATAATACTTTATATGGAAAATGTTGGGAACGGAAAGAGATTCTTGGAGGTAGCTGAGAGGGTTAACAGGACCAAACCAGTCATTGTCCTGAAGGGCGGGAGGACCTCTGCTGGAAAGGCAGCGGCCGCTTCTCACACTGGCTCCATGGGGGGAGAATACCGCATATTTCGCGCAGCGTGCCGACAAGCCGGTGTCCTCAGCGTTGATGCTCCGGCAGAGCTGCTGGATTTGTCCGCTGGTTTTTCATCCTTGCCGTTGCCCAAAGGCGATAGGGTAGGGATAGTAACACTAGGAGGTGGCTGGGGGGTTGTGACGGCAGATGCGTGTAACGAAAAAGGGCTGAGGGTCCCACCCATTCCCGAATCCATTATTGCCCGCCTTAACAGGTATCTACCACCGTTTTGGAGCAAGTCGAATCCACTGGATCTGGTGGGCACAAGAGATACTGAAGTTCCTGTTGTGGCCGTGGAAGAACTCCTCAAGTGGGATGGTGTAGATGCGGTCATAAGCCTGGGGATTATAGGAAGGACTGAGCTTGTGCGACTGCTGGTTGATTCCACTGGTAAGGTAGATCATGAGGCGTCAGGAGAAGCTCTAAAGGAGATTTTGGACTTCGTGGATATCTATGAGCAAGAGTACGTGGCGACCATGGTGGAACTCATGGAAAAATATGAAAAACCAGTGATCGGGGTCTCCCTTACCAGGTCTGAAAAAGGGACCGTGAGGCCCATTGATGGGAAACGATACGCGGGGGTGTTCTACCAGACACCCGAGGCAGCGGTGAATGTGCTGGGGAGAATGGTCCAGTACTGGAGGTTCCATCGAGACAGAGGGGGGGCCTCTTGAGGGTTTTGCGGCTTCACCTACGCGATTTGGCAACAGCCTTCACATTTTTTCTTGTAGTCTGATTAATCTATAATAGATTCCCCTCAATGCCATGAGTT
>DQZA01000124.1 GCA_011042035.1 Desulfobacteraceae bacterium | reverse complement strand
TCGATTTCGGTTCGCTTCCTTATGTAACCAATGCAAGCTCACCGAGCGTGATTCAATTGAGGTGTGAGGATGTTCGGCCTCAATCGGTGGGCGAGATCCTGATAAGGGCTTTGGAGAGAGTTCAGGAAGAAATAAACCGGGGGAGCTTTGATAATAGTAGATGTGAAAAAGAATCGGATACGGCTTTTGCCTCTTAGGGGACGAAATGATTAGCTTGAGATTGGCTTGGCTCCGTGATGGCTCCTTTTCTGGGAACCAGAAAAAGGTAACCAGGCCAGCCATAGAGAACAAACGGGGTAACTTGGTATGAGTGACAAGGTTGTTGTACGATTTGCTCCGAGCCCAACAGGGTATCTCCATATAGGTGGGGCAAGGACTGCGATCTTTAACTGGCTTTTTGCGAGAAAGATGGGCGGAAAGTTTATTCTGAGGATAGAAGATACGGACATTGAAAGGTCCACCGAGGAATCAATAAGGGGAATAATAGACGGGCTCACGTGGCTAGGTATAACATGGGATGAAGGGCCGTATTTTCAGTCGCAGTTTGTGAAGGAACACCAGGAGGCTGCTGAGATCTTGCTGAATAAGGGTCTGGCCTATAAGTGTTTTTGCACCAAGGAGGAGCTAGAGCAGAAAAGAAAAGATGCCATGAAGCGGAAGACCTCGCTGCTCTACGATGGGGCGTGCAGGAATCTTACTCCAGAACAGGTGGCTGCAAAGGAGGCCGCTGGCAAGCCCTTTGTTATAAGGCTAAAGGTGCCCAGGGACGGGGGAGCGGTCCTTTTCAAGGACATTGTTTATGGGGCCATTGAGAAACGGCACGAAGATATTGAGGATTTTGTTATAGTAAGGTCCAATGGCCAACCGCTTTACGTGCTTTCAAATACGGTTGATGATATCCGCGACGGCATAACCCATGTGATCCGGGGCCAGGACGGACTTGCCAATACACCAAAGCAGATCCTTATTTACCAGGCCTTGGGTGCGGACATCCCGCAATTTGCCCATATGCCCCTCACGTTGGATCCAAAGAGGGCCAAGATTTCCAAACGGAAACACGGGGAGATAGTCTCGGTGCAGTTTTACAGGGAAAAGGGATTTTTGCCTTGGGCCCTTGTAAACTTCCTGGCCCTTCTGGGGTGGTCCACGCCGGATTCCAGGCAGATCTTCTCAAAAGAAGAGCTCATTGAGACCTTTTCTCTTGAAGGTATTAATAGGGCAAATTCCATCTTTGACATAAGGACAAATGACCCAAAGTTTTTTACTGACCCCAAGGCCCTTAGCATCAATGCCCATTATATTAGAAACATGCCTCTTGAGGAATTGTTTCCATACGTTAAGGAACAACTGGAAAAGGTTGGGATTTGGAATCCGGCTTACGAGAGCGGGAAACGGGAGTGGTTCTTGGAAACAGTGGATCTCATCAGGGCCAGATTTCACGTGCTCACGGACTTTGTTACTCTGGGCAGATGCTATTTCGCCGATGACTATGAGATGGAGCCAAAGGCCCTCAAGAAGAATATCATTAAGCATCCCGAGCTTAAATCCTGGCTCCCAATGCTGGCCGACCGCCTGGAACAACTCAGGGAGTTTACCGCTGAGAATGTGGAAAAGATCATACGTGACATGGCCGAGGAACTCCATGTCAAGGCCGGGATCCTCATCAATGGAATAAGAACCGCTGTCTCTGGCCAGGCCGTTGGGCCGGGGCTTTTCGACATGCTGATCGCAATCGGAAAGGACAGGGTAGTGGGCCGCCTGCGCAACGTGCCTAAGTTGTTCGAGGAGTAGTATTGAGAAAGGTTCTATTTTCTTTACCACCCCCACCTCTTAAAGAGGTTATGCGATATGCCAAGATAGTCAAGAACTTTTCCTATGGTCTGGTCGATTATATCGTCTATGGTTTTGGGCTGGTGATAAAAGGAAGGGATGGGCGGTAGTATATGGGCCCCAAGGTCAGCGGCCATGGTCATGATTCTTAGGTGTCCCTTGTGCAGCGGGGTTTCTCTGACCACGAGCACCAGCTTCCTCTTTTCTTTTAGGGTGACATCAGCAGCTCGGACCATTAGGTTGCTGGTGTAAGAATTAGCAATGCCTGAAAGAGTCTTTATGGTGCAGGGGGCAATGACCATGCCTTCCGTGAGAAATGAGCCGCTGGCAAGGGGTGCTGTCAGCTCGTTGTTTCCATAGACATGGTCCGCGAGGGAACACACCTGTTCAACAGAGTAGCTGGTTTCTATCCGTAGGTTATCCTTTGCAGCTTCTGATAGGATGAGGTGCCTTTCAACATCTTGATCCTTTAAGCGTTCCAGCATTCTGATTCCATAGATCACCCCACTGGCACCTGTTATACCGATAACTATTCTCCTTTTCACTGAACCTCCGTTTTTCTCCTATCTCTAATCTGTTCCAATATGCGGTCTATAAGGACCTGGCTGTTCTCCACTACCTTGCGGATTCCTTCCTCTGTGATATTATCCCAATGAATTCCAGCGGTGACTACTACGGTGGTATTGAGGGCGGCGGCCAATACCTCGGAAGCGGCCTTTGCCAAATCATCTTCTTTATGTCCCACCAGGCAGAAAACCGAGGCTGTTGAGCTGATGCGATCAGGATATTTAAGGCTGGGTCTCGGCTGGGCTACGGCAATGGCACCTATATGAGGTCGCTCACCGCCCCATATGGCCACGAGAAGGTCGTCTCCTATCGCCTGAACAGATGCCTCAAGATCATAACTGCCAGTAGTAGTTGCTAGCTTGAGTGCCATTGCTACATTTCCAGTGAGTAAATTTGGCTAAATTTAGGTTCATCAAAAGGGGAAAATACCCTATAACAGGAGCGTTTATAGAAATAGCGTTTAGATTCTTAGAGCCCATTACAGCACCCATGCCACTCCTGGAGGCCAGTTCCGCCCAAAACACCTACCGACATGATAAGTTTATTCTGGGGAGACAGGGGATCGACACCTGGTCTGATTCCTTATAAAGACTGAGAAGTTGTCCTGCGAAAGTTGTCATAGTACTTCCTCCAAAATCTCCAAAATCGTTACTAAAGGAGCCAATTCTTGAGAAAATTGCCTCCAGGGGGCAAAAAGTGAAATTAAGGTCGCCTTTCGGTGAAGGCCTAAGTTAAATGCCATGTCATGAGTCGAGCGAATCTTCTAGTACGTCACTTACATTGATCTTGAGCATCTTTGTGCTGGCAAGTATTCTATCAGCATTCCGCTCAATGGCCTGGATTCCCTTTGCCTCTTTCGTGAGTTTATTGACCGCCGATTCAATTTCTCCTATAATGCTA
>DQZA01000197.1 GCA_011042035.1 Desulfobacteraceae bacterium | reverse complement strand
TCCTTTTTGCCATGGATACCTCCTCAAAAGTTTTTGAGGGACAGTACCCGCGACAAGGGTAATTATCCAGCGTCGCGACCTGTTTCCAGAAAGCTCCGAGGTGGACGGAATGGTTCGGAATCCGTGGTCGGATTAAATCGGAATCAGTGGACGATTTAAATCGGAATGGGTGGACGGAATGCGTCGGAATACGCATCTATTTCGCAATCCCTTTAGATTATTGGCTAGCTTCATCGCCTCTAAGATTTCAATAGTTGGCCATGCAGCTAGGTACCACGTTTTCTTGCCTTTTACTGCTGTGGTGCATATTGGAGCAGCTTTTGCTATTCTTACGGCTTCAGGGAAGGAACTTGCGGTGGATTCTGCAAACTCCAAAGCCAGTCCTGATTTTGGTATCTCGTAGGAAACTGCTATGGCTGCTTCTTTATCGGCTTCCAGGATTGAGGAGCCACAGTTCGGACAGAACTTCGCACTTCTTGGAATCGGTGTCTCACACTTTGGGCAGGGAACAGTATTAGTTTCGGAGGCAAGATAGTTCTTAACCTCAGCCACAATTGTCTTGAATTGCTCTTGGGTAACGCCTACAGCTTTAGCAAATTCAATGACTACTGATTTTTCACTTGTATCTAGTGACCCGTCTACTACTGATATGTGGATCATATCCTCAAGGTTCTGAATCTTGACTGAGAAGCGGCCCACAGGTGTTATCTCGAATTCAGAGGATTCGGCGCGTGATTCTGCTTTGTTTAGTTCAGATTTCTTAGCCTTTATTCTTTTTTGAATTCTTGTTATCACGCTCTTTTCCATTGGAGATATTCTGCCATCAGCTCTTGCGACTGCTATTATGTTAGCCAAATATGCAATCCTTTCCTTATCTGTTAGTTCCATTTTCTTCACTCCTTAAGGAAGAGATTGATCAGCGCCATTTTTCTCCTTCCGTACGGTTATTGTTTTTTTTGGAAAATCTCACTTTCCACAATCAAAGTCAAGTGGAATCCTCATTAAGCCTATTTTGAGCCAATTCGGTCTCATTGGAAACATTTATAAAAATGAACGCTTATTTTTTTTGCCGAGACATTAAAAAAGGGGTTTATTTTTGTTTTAACCAATGCGATAATAATTCATATAATTTGAGATTTACATTTAAGTTAAGGCAAACTAACGCAGGAAAGAGATCAACGGAGATGAAAACAACACAACAGAACACAATTAGTCCACGTACCTTTGCATATCTGCGTGTCAGCACGGACGGGCAGGACCTTGACAAATTCAAGTCAGAGATTCTTCTGTTCGCGCACAAGAAGGGCTGGGGCAATGTGGAGTTCGTGGAAGAGAAGGTGAGCGGGAAGGTATCCTGGAAGTCATCCGAGAGGAAGATCAGGGCCCTTATTGAAAACCTGCAACCGGGAGACCGTCTTATTGTTCCAGAATTATCCAGATTAGGGCGATCCCTACTTGAGATCATGGAGATCCTGTCGGTGCTCAAAAGCAAAGAGGTGCAAGTTTACGACGTCAAAAATGGTTGGTCCCTCAACGGTTCCATCGAGAGCAAGGTCTTGGCTATGGCTTTCAGCATCGCGGCCGAGATCGAGCGTGACCTTATCAGCAAACGCTCTAAGGAGGCACTGGCAGCGAGAAAAAGGGCTGGAGTCAAGCAAGCAAGACCAAAGGGGCCGGGAAAATCGAAGCTTGACCCGTATAAAGATGAGATCATCGCACTTTTGAAAAACGGCTCCCCTAAGACATTTGTCGCCAGAAAATATGGGACCACTGTGGTGAATCTTATTCATTGGTTGAAGGTGAAGGGACTTGTGGAGGAGGCCAAGCCGGATTTTACATCGGTGGTTGAACCAAAGCAGAGGGCGGCAAGTGCGTAAAAAAGAGGAGGTGTGAGAGATGGAGGATTTTTTTGAAGCGTTTGAGACAATAGACTTTCCCATTGTCGATGACTGGGAGGATTGTACGAAGGATTTTGGGCTGGTCGGTCCAGATGACTTTGACATTCTTGAAGAAAGGGTGGTCAAGAAGAACGGACAGGAGAAAGAGCAGGAGGAGGAAGATGAACTTTTATGAGCAGTCAGACGTTTGTAAGATCCGTCGTACGTGCAGCAAGATCCTGAAGGTTTTGGGCGAAATCAAGGAGGATGCAGCGAACCGGAGAGTCGGTCCGGCCGGGCCTATCCAGTTGCCAAACGGGGACGAGTTGTACTACACAGCGGCGGCACGGGAACGGGACATCGGAAAGTTTTGTAAAAGGTTAGGCAATGGTCGGTGGCTATGCAGACAAAAATCCCCACTTTTTAAGTAAAATCTGAAAAGCATGTTATAATGTATGAGAGGCATGATAAGGAGGACCGAGGGATGAAGCCTACAAAAGGGTTGCGATTCGCACCTATTATTCGTGTTAGCACCTAGGGCCAAGCTCAAAAGGGACACAGCTTGAAAACACAAAAGGAACAAATCGAGCGAGCAGTCCAGATCCTTGGGGGCACAATCCCGGGGCACTGCTGGCGCTATTCGGGCCAGGAGCATGCGACACCCGATCAGGAAAGGCGAAAGCTGGATCAGCTACTCGAAGATGCAGGAAAGGGTTTGTTTGACGCTGCTATCGTGTGTGATGCTAGTCGTTGGGCACGAGATAACCGAAAAAATAAGGAAGGCCTGGAAATCTTGCGCGCCCACGGCATCCGTTTTTTCGTGGGCACTACGGAATACGACCTTTTTAACCCGGAACAGGCGTTCTTCTTGGGGATGGCTACAGAGGTAAACGAGTATGCAGCATCGGCATCGGCTTGGAAATCGGTCATCAATGATGGCAAGGACGAGCTCGGAAAACCTTTTGGGGTCTACCTGTGCAAGGAAGGGGATGTGTGGCATTACACGATAAAGGGTCTCCTGATCGACAAGGCGTCCAGCCTGCCCATGAGCACGGCGGAGGCACAGGGCATTTTCGGGGTCCAGGGTGACGCCCCGGAGGACTGGAATCCTATGGACTACATATTTAAGTCAGATATCCTCAGTGGTAACCGCCCACTGCCCCAACTCGGGGAGCATGAAGGGGTGCTCAGAATCAGGAAGAATCGTTTATCTCTCGTTACATGATAATCCACGGAGGAAGCTTCCGTACACCTGGGAAATAATCGAGATGGGGAGCTCATTGGTGGGTGTAAACACCTTGGTTCCCAATAAGCTGGTTAAGAAAAGTATATCCTGCGGGGCAATAGAGGGCCTTAGTGGATATGGGGAGATAAAGACTGAGGTGGCTTATTCCACCAATTCAAGGGTCGATATTTTGCTCCGAAATGG
>DQZA01000204.1 GCA_011042035.1 Desulfobacteraceae bacterium | reverse complement strand
TGTCGGATAACGGACTGGAGGCCTATTCTATCAGCAAGACAGGGGCCAATCCTGTGCAGGCGGCAAGGATGTGCCTGGCTGAGGCCCTCGACAAGCTCGGCGCCAGAATGGAAGATCTGGCAGGTATTGTGGCCACGGGATATGGAAGATTGAGGGTCCCATTTGCAGATAAGGAGGTAACGGAGATCACCTGTCACGCAAAGGGGGCTCATTTTCTTTTTCCGCAGACCAGGACCGTCGTTGACATAGGAGGCCAGGATAGCAAGGTTATCACCTTGGATGACGAAGGCAATGTCACGGATTTTGTCATGAATGACCGCTGTGCTGCGGGCACGGGAAGGTTCCTCGAGGTTATGGCCGGTGCCTTGGAAGCCGACCTGGAAAATCTCGGGCGGCTTTCGCTTCAAGCACGAAAAGGGGTATCCATAAGCAGCATGTGCACGGTTTTTGCTGAATCCGAGGTGATTTCCCTCATTGCCGATGGGCATGGGAGGGAGGCTATTATCAGGGGTGTCCACGAGTCCATTTCCAAGCGTATATTCAGAATGACTAAGCGTCTGAGGGTGCGTGAGGAGATTGCCTTTACGGGGGGTGTGGCCAAAAACCAGGGGATGGTCAAGGCACTGGAAGGATTGTTTCGAACCCGGCTAAACATCCCCCAGGAGCCCCAAATAGTGGGAGCCTTAGGCGCTGCCCTTGTGGCAAGGGATGGCTAACAAATTGTGCATTATTTCTCGCACAGTGGAGCCGGAATGAGGGCTTCGCTCCAGCATGCTGATCACAACTGTTTCAATAGTTGGTTGGCTGCTGTCAAAAGGGGATCCCATACAGGACTGAATGGTGGAGCATAGGCCAGATCGCACTGGCTGAATTCTTCTACTGTCATTCGGGCATGGAGAGCCACGGCAGCGGCATTAATGCGGTGGGCGACACCTTCTTCTCCCACCATCTGGACTCCCAGGAGCCTTCCCGATTTTCTATCGCCCACCATGTTCACCAGTATGCTTTTTGCACCCGGATGGGCATGTGCCCTGCTTCTGCTTTTTATGACTATTTCGGCAGGCTCGAAGCCAGCTTCCTCTGCTTGCCTTAAATTAAGTCCAGTCCTTGCCACCTGAAGCTTAAAAACCTTGAACACTGCAGTTCCCGCTATTCCTTCCAGTTCCACATTTGTCCCCAACACGTTGTCTGCCACGGCCCAACCAGCCCTGTTCGCCCTAAGGGCAAGGGGTACCCATGTGCGCTCGCCTGTCACAATGTGAAAAGCATCAGCGCAATCGCCTGCTGCGTAAATATCGGGATCGGAGGTCCTCAACTGTCGATCAACTGCAATGGCCCTTGATGGGCCCAGTTCTAGGCCGGCTTGTTCTGTCAATTCACTATTGGGTTTTACTCCCACGGCCGTCAAAACCATCTGAGCTTCGAGATCTATGCCTTTGCACGTGACCTTGAGGACTCCATTGCCTTGGTGGATGGCCTTGATCTCGTAGCCCGGGTATAACTCAACCCCGTGTGATTCCACTTCACTCCTTACCCTGGCTGCAAGTTCAGGGTGCATCCATGGCAGAAATACCGGTCGAGGCTTTACCATGGCTACATCTACATTTCTTTCCCTAAGTGCCTCGCACATTTCAAGGGCAATGTAACCCATGCCTATTATGACTACCTTGGTAACATTGTTTTCTTTGATAAAGGCCTTGATGCGACGGCCGTCCTCGAGCAGCTTCAAATACATCACACCGGGAAGGTCCGCCCCATCGATAGGTGGCTTGATGGGGGATGCTCCAGTTGCAATGAGAAGCTTATCATAACCCACTTTGAAAGCTTTGCCCTCGGCAGTGGTTCCGCTGACAGTTTTGCCTTCACGGTTTATTCTTTCCACCCTATGACCGGTGCGAAGGTCGATGTTTTGTTTCTCTCTGAATACACGTGCCGGCCTCACCACCAAGTCATCCATGGGTCGAGTAGGGTCAGCAAGGTTATAAGGCATGCCACATGCGCTGTAAGAGACGTCTTGTGTCTGCTCGAAGACTATAACCTCAAGCTCAGGTGCCCTCCTCTTGGCCCTGCTGGCAGCGCTCATCCCGGCTGCATCGCCACCAATTATGACAAATTTCATCTTGACTCCCTCCGCGTTTTGTTTAAATGTCCTTATACACTTAATGACACTTATTAACAACTGCCTATAGTCAGAGATTCAACGCCTCATAGCCCACCAGGGCGTGATTATAACTAGTTCGCACCCATAAAGTCTATACCCCTCTCCCCCTCGAGGGGGAGAGGCAGGCCTCGAGGGAGTGGGAATTTATGGATGTACACTGGATTGGGGTTCTAAGTATGAGAAAAACTAAAGACAAAATTGGCGGGAGGTAATTATGGGTAATAATGATCTGGGATTTGATTCAAGGGTAGTGCTAGTGACAGGAGGCAGCAGGGGATTAGGCAAAGAGATTGCAATTTCATTTGCCAGGCGCGGCGCACAAGTCGTCATATGTGGGCGCAAACCGGAAAATTTAGAGGTAGCGGCTGGTGATTTTTCAAAGGAAGGGCTTCAGGTTGTTCCCATTAGTGCGCACGTTGCAAAGCCGGATCAGGTCTCTTCTATGTTCAGTGAGATTGAGGGACAGTTCGGGCGTTTGGACGTATTGATAAACAATGTAGGTATGAACATACTTACGGCTTCTGTAGCGGATGCGGATGTAGGGCTTTGGGATAAGATTATTGAAGTTAACCTCAAAGGAACTTTTTTGGTGTCAAAAAGTGCGGTGCAATTGATGCGAAGCAGCGGCGGGGGGAAGATCATAAACATAAGCTCTATTGCAGCAAGAAGGGCGGCACCTGGAATGGGAATCTATTGCATTGCCAAGGCAGGTGTTGAAATGCTTACCAAGGTGATGGCTGCAGAGCTGGCAAAAGAAAACATCAATGTCAATGCTGTGGCGCCTTCAATGCTTAAGACCCAGTTTAGTCAGCCTTTTTGGGGTAATGAGGACTTATTGAAAGAAATTACCAAGACCATACCAAAGGGTAGAATCGCTGAGGTTTCGGATGTGGTTGGAGCTGTGCTGTTTCTTGCTTCGGGCTTGGCGGATTTTGTAACAGGAGAAGTCATCACTGTGGATGGCGGGGCCATGGCTATATAGGAAGAGAGGCTAAAGGCACAATGAAAAAAGGAATGCTAGCCACTGGCAAAGGTTAACTTGAAAATTATCGATACTTATACTAGAGTCAGCTACAAAGGATGGTAACATGGCGTAGAACTATGGGCTGGAGCCACAAAGGAGGAGGGAAATGAGATGCCCCAAGTGTGGTTATATCA
>DQZA01000245.1 GCA_011042035.1 Desulfobacteraceae bacterium | reverse complement strand
TTTGCAGGATTACATCCACACCCTCATTGAAAACTTCGCCGAGAAAAGCAGCCGGGGGTATTTTACGCGCCTCTACCTTATGGAGATGGCCAATCCAACAGGGCTTGTTAAGGAAAAGTGGAAAAAACTCATCGAGCCCAGACGCCAAAAGTTCCTTAAACTTATCCAAGCAATTATGAAAAAAGAGCACGTGGATGAAGATGTTATTTTCTGCGAGATGAGCATCATGAGCCAGTGCCGTGCCCTTCTGACGGTGGGCCCCACAGACATAGTCCATCTTCTGGGAAGGCCCCTGTCCCCTGAGGTTATCCATCGCCTTGCCAACCACATAACCCGATTTTCCCTTGCAGGAATAAGGGCCATAGCACAAAAGGGTTAGATAAGGCAAACACGTGACTAAGGAGGGAAAGCATAAATTGGCCAAGAAAGGGAAAACATGGTCTCTGGCATTACTTGTAATTGTGTTAATTAGCGTGTCCGTTCTTTGTTACTGGTGGTTTTTTCGGCGCAACAAGGTATCTACAGATGACGCCTATGTCATGGCCGATACAGCAACAGTTTCAAGCCGAATACAGGGTAACATTTCAAAGATCTATGTTGAAAACGATCAATGGGTGAAAAAGGGCGACAGACTAATAGAATTGGATCCTAGCGATTATAAGATCGCCCTTGATGAGGCGGAGGCCGCATTGTCACAGATAAAGGCCCAATTGGCTATGTCCAAGGTCACCATAGAGATGACACAAGCAGCAACAGAGGCAAAGATTAGAGAAGCAAAAGCTTCCCTTAAGGCAGCCATACAACATAAAGAACAGATATCAAAGCGCCTTGATGAACTTGCCCAAGCGCGAGCTGCAGCCCTTGCAGACTTTAAGGAGGCCAAGAAGGATCTCTCAAGGTTTAACAAGTTATATAAACTTGGGGCGACCTCAGAGCAAAGACGTGACTCAATTCTCACCATTTTCAAAAAGGCAAAGGCCCGCCTTGAAGGCACAGATGCCCAAATAGCTTCCGCCAAGGCCTCCTTAAATGCAGCACAGCAGGAAATTTCCCGTGCTAAAGCTGCCCTTGACTCTGCAGTGGCCCAAAAGCTGAAGGTATCCCTTGAGAGGCACCGCAGGGCCAGTCTCAACGCCCAGGCCAAGCAGATTGAAGCCAAGTTGGCTGCAGTGAAGCTAAGGCTGTCCTACTGCACCATAAAGGCCCCAATCTCTGGGTATATTGCGCAAAAAAAGATTCAAGTAGGTAACCATGTACAGCCTGGCCAGCCGTTACTGGCGGTGGTGCCACTTCACCATATTTACATAGAGGCTAATTTTAAAGAAACACAACTTGAACATGTGCGTATAGGACAACCGGCCACAATAGAAGCCGATATGTATCCCGGCCACAAATATCACGGTCATGTAGTTGGGATTAGGGCAGGGACAGGTGCCGCCTTTTCACTGCTCCCACCTGAAAACGCCACAGGAAATTGGATCAAGGTAGTGCAACGAGTCCCCGTAAAGATATATCTGGACCAGCCCCCTCCTCCCGCATATCCACTGAGAGTCGGGCTCTCCCTCCATGTCACCATCGATACCTCCCTTCACGAGGGCCAGTCGCTTAAACCCAGAAATTAGGACAGCATGCAGGCGAACTTGATGAATAACTCTCAACAGCCGCGGGCGAACAAGTGGATCATAGCCGTAACCGTAAGTCTTGCCACTTTCATTGAGGTGATGGATACGAGTGTGGTCAATGTATCTCTCCCTCATATACAGGGAAGCCTCAATGCCGGGGTGGATGAGGTCACATGGGTGCTTACCTCCTACCTTGTATCAAATGCCATCATCATCCCTATTACGGGTTGGCTTTCCAGCCTTTTCGGGAGAAAGCACTATTTTATGTTTTCCCTTGCCCTATTTACCACAAGCTCACTTTTATGCGGCATTGCCCCCTCTTTGAGAATACTTGTCGTAGCCCGAATAATACAAGGCTTGGGGGGAGGAGGCCTCGTGCCCATTGCTCAGGCCATATTACTGGAGTCTTTTCCTTTGCAAGAGCGGGGAGTGGCCATGGCAATATTTGGCATGGTGGTAGTGTTTGCCCCAATCCTAGGCCCAGTTGTCGGGGGCTGGATTACCGATAATTGGACTTGGCGGTGGGTCTTCTATATCAATCTGCCGATAGGGCTATTAGCAATATTCCTTGTTACAATATTCATCCAGGATCCTCCTTACTTGAAAAAAGCCAGATCCGAGATCGATTATTGGGGCCTTGCGCTGCTTACGATTGGTATTGGGTGCCTGCAGATAGTCCTGGACAAAGGCCAGAGGGAGGATTGGTTTGAGTCCAATTTCATCCTAACATTCAGTGTTATTGCGGCACTGAGTCTTGTCCTTTTCGTTGTCTTAGAATTGCGGACAAAACACCCCGTGGTGAACCTTAAGGTGTTTAGGGATCGCACATTTACCGCGGGAAACATGATAATGTTCATGGGCTTTTTTTGCATGTTCGGCAGCATAGTGCTTCTGCCCCTTTATCTGCAAAAGCTAATGGGATATACCGCATATCTTGCAGGCCTTGTCCTTGGACCTGGAGGTATTGCTAGCCTGATCATAATGCCCATAATAGGGAATCTGATGAAAAAGGGAGCTCGACCTCAGTACTTGCTAGCATGTGGCCTAAGCATAGCGGCCTATTCACTCTATCTGATGTCACGATTCAATCTTCAGGCCGACTTTCTAACCGTTGCAATCCCCCGGGTGGTTCAAGGACTTGGGATGGGCCTGTTTTTCGTTCCTTTGGCTGCGGCATCTTATGTAAATATCCCAAAAGAAGAAATGGGCAACGCTACAGGCATTTTCAATTTACTCAGGAACCTTGGTGGAAGCTTTGGTACTGCTGTCGCCGCCACACTGCTTTCTCAACGCTCTCAGCTTCACCAAAACTTCCTCGTTGAACATATAACGCCCTTTAATCCGGCTCTCCAGGCCAGGTTGCATTGGGCGGGTAATATAATACCAGGGTTAGATTCCTTAACTGGCACAAAGACAGCCCTTGTTTTCATATACAAAGAGGTAATCCGGCAGGCAACCATGCTGGCATTCAATGATGTGTTTTGGCTTTTTGCATGGTTCACCGCAGCGGTGGTGCCTTTAACGTTTATAATGAGTGGGCCTCACCGCAATAGAGACGAAGCCCTAAACAAAACAAGAGCCATGAAGCCATCACCTGCGGGCCCAGGCATTGATAAATGACGTTGGACATAGCATGATAAAAAAGGCATTTCCTGTTCTTGGCTTATCCATCTTCGCCTCCATGCTGGGGGTGGGGATCGTGGC
>DQZA01000268.1 GCA_011042035.1 Desulfobacteraceae bacterium | reverse complement strand
TGGGTGGAAAACTGTGTGGGTTGTGGTGACTGTATGCTTTACTATTTCGGCGGAGTATGCCCGTTGGCGCGGTGCTCGAAACACCTACTTAATGGCCCATGTGGAGGATCTCAGGATGGGAGATGTGAGGTGAATCCTGATGTACCTTGCGCATGGCAATTGATCATTGAAAGATTAGAAAAATTCGACGCCCTGGAAAGATTGGAAGAAATCTATCCACCAAAGGACTGGTCCAAGCGATATGGGCTAGGCCCCAGAAAAATTGTCAGGGAGGATCAGCAAAAGTGAGCAATACACGATCTCTCAAGAAAACGCTACAGCAGGGCCATTTTGCCGTAACTGCAGAGTGTGGACCCCCGAAGGGTGCTGACGCAGAGGCAGTGCTACAAAAGGCAGAGCTCCTCAGGGGTAAGGTAGATGCCATTAATGTCACTGATAATCAAACAGCCATTGTTCGTATGTGCAGCCTTGCTTCATGTGCACTGTTGAAATCAGCTGGCCTTGAGCCGGTGCTTCAGATGGTGGTGAGGGACCGCAATCGGATTGCTTTGCAGTCTGATATACTTGGTGCATCAGCGCTGGGCATTGAAAACGTGCTTTGTCTATCGGGTGACCATCAGGTCTTCGGAAATCAACCCCAGGCAGTGGGAGTGTTTGATCTTGATTCAATCCAGTTTATTCAGACGGTCAGGGCAATGAGGGATGAAGGGATCATCCTTGGGGGTGAGCCCCTGACAAAGCCACCTGACCTTTTTATAGGAGCAGCTGCAAACCCATTCGGCGATCCCATGAGATTCAGGGTTGTGAGGTTGGCGAAGAAGATACAGGCAGGGGCCGACTTTATACAGACCCAGTGCATTTACAATCTGGGAAGATTTGAACAATGGATATCCGAGGCCCGGGATAGGGGCTTGACAGAGAAGGCCTTTATACTGGGAGGCGTGACTCCGCTAAAGTCTGCAGGGATGGCAAAATATATGAAGAACCGGGTTGCCGGTATGGATGTTCCTGACGATGTGATAAAGCGGATGGAGACAGTTCCCAAGGATAAGCAAAGAGAGGAAGGGATCCAGATTTGCGTTGAGACAATTGAGCGGCTGAAGGAGATGCCTGGCGTAAGCGGGGTTCACATAATGGCAATCGAATGGGAAGAAGCGGTTGGCGAGATTGTGCAAAGGGCTGGGCTTCTTCCACGGCCTGAAGCGGAATGATCTGGGGAGGGTTAGATGCCTGCCAAATATGTAATCCATACTGAAGAGACTCCCAATCGGTTTAAACCTCTTTCTAGGTCCGGGATAATCGCGTGGGAAGAAGGGTGCCTAAAGTGTCCTGTATGCGTGAAGCGGCAATGTGTCTATGGCGTGTACGACAAGCGTGGGATAGACGCAAGACAGATGCTGGATTCGATTGATTACTTGTGTATGAACTGCTTTCGCTGCATTCAGAACTGCCCTAAGGAATTGATACACAAGTCCGTCAATCCCGAGTACAAGGAGATGGGTGATTACCACTGGAGCCCTGATATAATTTCACGGCTGTGGTACCAGGCAGAAACGGGGAAGATCCCTGTTTCTGGGGCTGGGTATCCGGGTCCATTTTCTGGTTCTGGCTTTGATTCCATGTGGACAGACATGTCTGAAATCGTGAGGCCTACCAGGGATGGCATCCACGGCAGGGAATATATCAGCACGATGGTGGACTTGGGCCGAACTCCGCAATACTTGACCTGTGGGGAAAATGCTGAGATTGAACAGTCCACGCCCCAGGTGATCAGCGTACCTGTGCCCATATTGATAAGGGTCCCTGAGTTTGGTGAGTTGAGCGAGCTAACATTTGAGGGTTGGGCGCGGGCCGCCTCCATGCTGGGGACTCTCTTTGCCCTTCCATCAGATTGCATAACCATGTCCATGTCAAGAGACAGTCAATTTCTTGTGCCCATCCTCTCCCTTGCCGGAGGAGATCAGGATTGGATCCCAGAGGGGGTGAGGATGGTTGAAATCGAGGTGGGTGAAGAGGATGATGCGGAAGAAATATTGAACTTTGCGGATAAGAAGGCCCCTGGTGCACTGGTCTCTGCACGCATTCCGGTGGACGAGGGCGTGGAAGACAGAACACTAAATCTCGTGAAAGCAGGCGTGCCCATTGTCCATTTACAAGGTACCTGGGACGGTCGATGGCAAGATGATGAGACCCGGTTTCTAAAAGATGGCATCCGCTTTGTGCATCTTGCACTGGTGGAAGAAGGACTTCGGGATAGTATAACACTTTTGGCAAGTGGCGGCATTGCAATGGCAGAACACGTGGCCAAGTCAATAATTTGCGGGGCAGATGCAGTGTATCTGGATTTTCCCATATTGATAGCCCTGGAATGCAGGATGTGCAGGAGATGCCTAAAGGATTTACCATGTCCTGTGGAGATCGGCCAGGCCGAGCGACAGTGGGTGGCCAAAAGGGTTAGAAACCTTGTTGGGGCATTTCATAACCAGCTCTTGGAGGTTATGGGGGCTATGGGGATGAGAGATGCCAGGCGCCTCAGGGGCGAGGCAGGCAGAGCAATGTTTTTCGAGGAACTGGATCAGAGTACCTTTGGGCAACTAGGCATAGTGGAGGAGGGTGTAGAACTTGAGTGATCAGAAAAGCTTTGAGTTTCCAGAGGTTGTTCGAACACCATCCAGGTTTAGAAATCCTATAGGCAAATATCGTTTGTACAGGACAAATGCCTGCCTTGCCTGTGGAAAATGTGTGGAAATATGTAGGTACGGTGTTCACGTAATGAGGCGCGGCGAGCCTTTCGTGAAAAACCATTACCTTTGTGTTGGCCCAGATTGCCCTGAGCCCTGTTACGAGATATGCCCTGAGGGGGCACTGACCATGAGGAGAAACCCAGACTTTGATGCATTGGGTGATTACAGGTGGACTGCCGACCTGCTGGTTAGCACGTGGTACATGGCGGAGACAGGGCACATGCCACCTGGCGGGCTTGAGTATAAAACGGGTAACTCCGGCGGAGGCTTTGACAGGCTTCGGCTGGTTTTTAGAAAGGGCCAAGAGCTGGATGTTGATGATGATGACATTGACACAAGTGTCGATCTGAACAGGCGTGACGAGATCGCCCATAAGGTGAGGATAGAACTCCCTTTCTATGGCGGCGGTATGTCCTATGGATCCATAAGTATCACCACCATGTTGAGCCGGATGAAGGCAGTCAAGGCCCTGGGCACCTTTTGTTGTACCGGTGAGGGCGGTTACCCCGACGAGTTGAAACCCTATGATGACCACGTGATTACCCAGGTTGCTACGGGTCTTTTTGGGGTAAGGGAAGAGACCAT
>DQZA01000046.1 GCA_011042035.1 Desulfobacteraceae bacterium | reverse complement strand
TATTTTTCTGGTCCCAATACTGCTCACCGCCGCGCCATTTACAAGGGGTGCGGGTATGACAATATTGATCTATCATCGCCATTAATAGGTGTGGTCAATACATGGAGTGAGGCGGCGTTGGGACATGTACACCTTGACACCTTGGTCGAACATGTTAAGGCGGGGATATGGCAGGCTGGGGGCACGCCTGTTGAATTCAGGACTATCTCCACATGTGGAGAAATACCCATAGGGACTCCGCACTTCCGCTACGAACTTGTCATAAGAGATGTGATTGCCTCTAGTGTGGAAATAGTCGCTAACGAGCATCTCTTTGACGGATTGGTTTTGCTCGCCTCGTGCGACAGCATCATTCCTGGCGTCATTATAGGCGCCCTAAGGACCGGGCTCCCTACCATATTTGTTTCAGGAGGCCCCCAACTCCCTGGCATATTCGAAGGCAGAGAGGTTGTCATGTCGCAATTGGGCCAGGAAGTTTTTGCCTCTCAAAATAAGGGGGATGCCCTCAGAAGACTGGCGGCATTTGAGGACTCGGTCTGCCCTGGACCTGGCGCTTGCTCCTTAATGGGGACCGCTAATACCATGCAGATAATAACAGAGGCAATAGGCCTTTCACTTCCTGGTTCCGCAACCGTACCCGCAGTCTATGCCGAGAGATTACGTGTTGCCAAGCAATCCGGTAGAAGGATAGTCGAGATGGTCAAAGAAGGGCTTTCGCCTTCAAAGATGCTGACACGAGAGGGCTTATTGAATGGAGTCATGGTCGAACTTGCCATAGCAGGATCTACCAATGCAGTGCTGCACCTGATAAGCATGGCAAGGGAATTGAATATTGAGCTGGGCCTGAAGGATTTCGATACTCTTTCCAGAAAGGTCCCCGTGATCTCCAGGGTTATTCCCACTGGAAATGCAACGGTGGTGGATTTTCACAATGCAGGGGGTGTTCCTGCCTTAATGGGTGAACTTTCGACCATGCTTCACCTGGATGCCATAACCGTATCAGGGAAAAGGGTGGGGGAAATTGTTGCTGGTCTGAGTTCCTCAAACCACGATGTTATTGCACCTGTTACCGACCCCGTCTTCGAGTCAGGGGGCCTGGCCGTTCTCTCCGGAAGTCTAGCCCCCAATGGCGCCATATGCCGCACTACTACTATCCCCTCCTCAAGAATGCGCCATGACGGGCGGGCGCGGGTATTTCATTCCGATGAAGAGGCGTACCAGGCGGTTGTCTCAGATCAGATAAGGCCTGGAGATGTCATTATAATACGTTACGAAGGCCCTGTTGGGGCGCCCGGGATGAGAGAGATGATGATGACCACCGATGCCCTCGTCGGCATGGGCAAGGCAGATGACGTTTTTGTGGTTACTGATGGCAGGTTTTCCGGATTCACAGAGGGCTGCTCCATAGGGCATGTGGCCCCGGAGGCAGCCGTCGGTGGCCCAATAGCAGTAGTGCAAGAAGGTGATTCAATAATAATAGACATACCTTCAAGGAGACTGGATTTGGGTATCTCATCAGAAGAAATCTCAAAGAGGCTCTCAACCTGGTCTCCGCCACCATCAAAGGCCCAGCGTGGTATCCTGGGGCTCTATGCCAAGACGGCCCTTCAGGCCCACGAGGGCGCAATGATGGATGACAGGATCCACAAGCCCATAAACACATAGCCTGCCCTGGGATTCAATCCTCCAGGATGATATATCCCTCTGTGGCATTCACCAGGGCAAGCTTACCGGTTTCCATTAGGTCAAATGATGCCTCATCAATGGTGACGATTGGTATCTGCTTTCCATAGAAATGCTTGCTCACTATCGGGCCAGTTGCCAGAATCGGTTCAGTCCTGACATTCACAATTGCTGCCGGGGCCTTATTTATCCTGGCTAGCTCCAACATGATCAAAGAGCCTGTACTGGAACCCTTTCCAAAAGGGAAGGCCAGGATCTTGCCACTAACATTCTGGCCAAAAAGGTCATGATGGGGATCTATTATTCGGCCGGTTCCAGGATCCACCCCTCCCCAAAAACTTATGGGGTGAGCCGAGGCCATGACCCGCCCCCTCCCAATCCCTGATACGACACAATGGGCCTTTAGTTTCTTTTCCATGGGGGTTTTCTTCGTTGAATCTTGCCGCTTACAGCACTTTCCACGCATTCATCTAGGCTGCCAAAGGCTACGGGCAGAGCTGTCTGAGAATAGCAGTAATTGGCAAACTTGGCCGAATCGGTCATGACGGCTGAAAAATTCCATGATTTGCAAGGATACTGTAAAGGGCAACCATCCGTAAACACGCTTATTCCTGCATCGGTTAACAGATCCAGAAGGCCATTGGCCTTTATCCAGGCATAAACCGTTCTACTTGTAAAGGCCCAAAATGCGACCGATTGATGAACCTTCCTTCCCCGCAGGAGTCCCAGCAGTCTGGCAAATTCCGCAGGAGAATAATGAGGGCAGCCTACCGTTATCCAGTCCACACTTTCCCCTCTTGCACTACAAAGCGCTTCCTCACACCTGGCAACCATTCCAGGGGTAATCTCCAGAGTCCTCTCCGGCCTTACTCCCTGAAAACACATGTCCAGATCTTGGGCCTCAGGCGTTACCCCAACTAGGTGACACAACGCTACAGCCCCAGAAGACGCCGCGCCCGCGAAGAAACCCTTTAGATCATCAAATGTCACGGTTGGCGGGATACCCAATACGGCAGCTATTTGATCAGACGCGGTTTCTCCTACCACATATCCCAGCAATGGATACAGGGCATGATCTTCCAGCATAGAGTCCGTGAAACCTCTCAGCTCGATCAACAATCTCGCCCTTCTGTTGTGTCTTAAATGAAGACCGAATTTGGGCACCTTGCCGATAATGGCGGCGCAGATATCCATAAGATCGGCATATCTATTGGTCCTTGCCCCAATTACAGAATTGGCAAATGCTATTGCGTTTGACTCGCCCCATGCGATTTGTTCGCCAAAACGTGGTATAATGCCTTGTTGGTACGGGGCACATGTCCATGTGGGGGTGGCCTGCATTTCCAGATATGCATTTGCCAGGCGTTGGTGTTTGATGAGCTCTTCAGGGGGTACCCTCAACTCTTTCCAACGAATTAGATCAATAGCGCTAGGGTTGAGGGAGGTAGGTACCCGGGTCTTTGCACCCAAACTCGCCATCCTTTCGGCAAACTCAAGGCCTGCGTCAACCATATATAGTGTGGCATCAATGTGAACCTGGGACACCGGTAAAAGGGTATCAGCCCCATAAAGCTCGCCCAGATCGACCAATATGGATAGAGCCAGACGGGCAGCTTCACCCCTTTCGCCATTAAGGATGGCCTTTTCCCCAT
>DQZA01000201.1 GCA_011042035.1 Desulfobacteraceae bacterium | reverse complement strand
TGCGCCGAAGGCCGTTCGCAGGGCCATCCAGAGGGCAAAGGAGGAGTTGGGATCTTGATGGTTTGGAACAGAAAAACTCCAGGGAACTTGAAAGACCAAAGGATGTTGTGGCAGCCTCTGAGTGTTTGGATAATACTATTGCTGGGCGCCAGTATTCTCGTGGCTGCGTGTGGAAAAAAAGCTGATCCCTTTATTGCGAAAAAGAAGATATCAGCGTCGGTCACGTCCATTACGGCAAGGTATGAGAAGGGGATCATCAAGCTTGATGGAGAACTGCTCTGGGCAGGGGGGAGACAAGACAAGGATCGGGAAAAGCCGAAAATAAGGGTCGATTATGGGCATTATGGCCCAGGGAATGCGCCATGTGCCACCTGTCCAGTGGATTTTACCAATCACAGGATTGTGTCTGCAATCCCCACCAAGGATGGGAGGTTTGTGGCGAGGCTAGAAGTGCCGGAGCAAGAAGGGGTTTACCTACTCAGGGTCAGGGTGGTAGGGGAGGACGGTGGGCTTGGTCCGCCATCGGAGACAGTTCGCGTTAAGATTCAGTGATACATTGTACTTATTTCAAGGAAGAGAGCTGGAACTATGCACCATTTTCACTATGTTGATAACGAACTATACTGTGAAGATACCCCTGTTCAAAGGATAGCACAGGAGGTTGGAACACCCTTTTACCTCTATTCCCATGCTACCTTGAAGATGCACTTCGAGGCATTTGATAGCCCGTTTCGTGATGTCCCACACATTACCTGTTTCTCAATGAAATCAAATTCAAATCTTGCCGTAATCAGGCTGTTTGCCTTGGAGGGGGGCGGTGTGGACATTGTATCTGGGGGCGAGCTTTACCGCGCCCTAAAGGCAGAGGTGGACCCTGGAAAGATCGTTTTTTCCGGTGTAGGCAAGCGGCCTGAAGACCTGGCCTATGGGCTCGACTCAGATATCCTGATGTTTAACACCGAATCCTCTCAAGAGATAGAAAGGCTCAACAGTATTGCAGGAGAAATGGGTAAGAAGGCCCGGATCGCCCTGCGGGTAAACCCTGACGTGGACCCAGAGACCCATCCATATATATCCACAGGACTTAGGGAGAACAAGTTTGGTATAGATATTCGCGAGGCCCCTGATCAATATGCCAAGGCATCCAAGATGCCAAATCTGGAGGTAATGGGGGTGTCATGTCACATCGGCTCCCAATTAACACAGGTGGATCCCTTTGTGGAGGCCCTTAGGAAACTGCTATCCCTTGTGGATAAGCTTCGGGCCATGGATATCCCTATTCGCTATCTAGATCTGGGAGGAGGGCTTGGGATCACCTATGATCAAGAGGAACCTCCTCACCCAACAGAATATGCTGAGGCCATTAAGAAAGAAGTAAAAGGCCTTGACCTTACACTAATTTTCGAACCAGGAAGGGTAATAACAGGGAATGCCGGCATCCTGGTAACCAAGGTGCTCTACACCAAGTCCACGGATGAGAAAAACTTCCTAATCGTGGATGCGGCAATGAATGATCTGATTAGGCCCAGCCTTTATTCTTCATATCATGCTATACAACCAGTAGTAAAAAAGGGCCGAAGGGTGATTAAGGCGGATGTTGTAGGACCCATATGCGAGTCAGGCGATTTCTTGGCAAAGGACAGGGAGATTGATGCCTATGAGCCTGACGAACTCATGGCCGTGATGAGTGCGGGGGCCTATGGGTTTACCATGTCGTCCAACTACAACTCAAGGCCGAGGGTGGCAGAAGTCATGGTTAGAGGTGATCAGTATCATGTGGTAAGGGAGAGGGAGAGATATGAGGACCTTATCCGAGGGGAGAGAATCCCGGATTTCTTGCAGTAGGGTATTAAGTTATGAAATCCATTGAATTTTGGAAAATGCAGGGAAGCGGGAATGATTTTATTCTAATAGACAATCGGGACCAAGCCATATCTGAGGAGGAGATCTCCAACTTGGTATTGAAGACGTGCAGGCGTAGGACCTCGGTTGGGGCCGATGGCGTCATATTTGTCATCAAATCAAATAAGTATGATTTTGCCTGGCGGTACTTCAATGCCGATGGCGGGGAGGTGGAAATGTGCGGTAACGGCAGCCGATGCGTGTGCCGTTTCGCCTACTTAAAGGGTATAGCCGGGCCAAGAATGACCTTTGAAACCCTGGCTGGACCTGTCTCAGGCGAGGTAAACGGGAGACTTGTAAAGGTGCTAATGCCACTACCTAGTCAGATGAGGCTTGACGTCGCAATAGAAAAAGACCCTGGTTGGGAGAGCGTTGATTTCATAAATACTGGTGTGCCACACGTGGTGGTCAGGGTTGGCGATGTGGATAATCATCCGGTGGTGGAGCAGGGAAGGGCCCTGCGTTACCACGAGCAATTCGCCCCCGAAGGTACCAATGCCAATTTTGTGCAAGTGCTGGGGCCGGATCAATTAGCAATGCGAACGTATGAGAGGGGCGTGGAAGATGAAACCCTTGCTTGTGGCACTGGTGCGGTGGCATCCGCTATAGTAAGTACTGAACGCGGCCTGGTTAAGCCGCCGGTCAAGGTGAAGACCAGGAGCGGCGAAATACTCACCATAACCTTCAGAAAGGAGGGAGACAGGTTCCGAGAGGTATGGATGGAGGGAAGTACAACCATTGTATATGAAGGCAGATTAAATGAGGAAGCACTGGAGTAAGCAAAGGCAATACCGGACAACAGTTTTGTAAAGCAGCAAATGGAAGGGAGGTAAGCCATGTTTAAAGGTTCGATCGTTGCAATTGTGACACCGTTTAAAGACGGAAAGGTGGATGAGGATGCCTATAGGGAATTGATCGAATTTCAAATAGAAAATGGCACAAGCGCCATTGTCCCCTGTGGCACCACCGGGGAATCAGCCACCCTCAACATGGAGGAGCACGCCAGGGTCATTGAGATCGCCGTTGAAGCGGTCAACAGGCGTGTACCTGTTATTGCAGGAACAGGTGGCAATAGCACTCACGAGGCAATTGATCTGACAGCCCATGCCAAGAAGGTGGGCGCCGATGCAACCTTGCAGGTAACCCCTTATTACAATAAGCCTACGCAGGAAGGCCTATACCAGCATTTTAAGGCCATTGCCGAAGCTGTTTCGTTGCCGCAGGTACTGTACAATGTACCAGGACGGACCAGTGTCAACATGCTGCCCGAAACTGTTGCCAGGCTTGCAGAATTGCCCGAGATTGTAGCCATAAAGGAGGCATCGGGCAACCTTGGCCAAATGGCTGAGATAGTGAGGCTGGCGGGAGACAAGATCACCCTTCTTTCAGGGGATGACAACCTTACGCTGCCGGTACTGGCTGTGGGTGGAACGGG
>DQZA01000017.1 GCA_011042035.1 Desulfobacteraceae bacterium | reverse complement strand
TCTTCTGATAATAGAAATCAGATGGGTCGTATCGATCCCAAATTCCCCCTGGACTCCTGAAATCAGGAATCCCAGATTCTGTGCTGAGACCCGCACCTGTAAAAACCAGTATCTTTTTAGATTCAGCTATGAGCTGAGCCCCTTTTTCAATCAATTCTTTCACTTTTCCCCTCGGTGTTGTCTATGGTCAATTCCGTGCTCAATTACAATTTAAATCCCAACTACGGCGATGAAATCTTATTACGTAACGCGAAGCATTATGTCTGAGATTTCCTTTATGAGCTTCACAGCTACCATTGCGGTCATATCATGGAAATCCCGCCTCGGGTTGTATTCGACAATATCCGCGCCAATGATCCTCATGCTGGTTCTCTGTATAATTGTAATCACGTCACGAACCGAAAGGCCTCCTGGCTCAAAATGTGATACACCAGGAGCAAAGGCAGGGTCAAGTGCATCCATGTCAAATGATAGGTATACAGGGCCGTTGAATCTTATTGAAAAGGAACTTACGTCAAGGGATCTCATTTCATGAATCTCTACTCCAAATCTATTGGCTTGATCCCTCTGGTGTTCATTTAGGGTGCGTATGCCGATTTGCACAATCCGTTTGGCAAATTGCCTTTCAGCGATCCTTGCAAATGGGCATGCGTGGGAGAGGGAGTTTTCTTCATAGATATCATAGAGGTCAGGATGTGCATCAAAATGCAGTATTTCGACATCAGGGTAATGTTTGGAGACTGCAAGCATGATGGGGTAGGTAATTGCATGATCACCACCAAGGATCAATGGGTGGGCACCTTTTGACAAAATTTCTTCTATTCCTTCCTCTATTCTCATTAAGCCTTCGGCGCCTGGTTTCACATCCATGTCTCCGATATCAAGGAACCGTGGGTTATGAGAAATTGAGGTGCCTGCCTCAGAAGTAAGATTTGTGGAGCCACTGTAAAGGGCGGCCCTAATGGCTTTTGGAGCCTCTGCACAGCCTTTAATGAAGCTTGAATTTTCATCAGTAGGTATCCCGAGCAGTGCCACCTTGCCGCTTAACGACTCTTTGCCTGGAAGATTCAAGGACATGTTAAGGATAGCTCCCTTTAGCTGGTATCATATCTCCTCTAAATTCCTAAATCTCGGCCAAGCTTATGAAGGCCACTGGCCCCCTGTGCCCAGTGATCGTTTGGCTCTGGCATTGCTATATGTTTCCCCTCCAGGTGATGCCCAATAGAGGTACTCAAGGGCCTCTTTTATCGCCAGGTTAATGGGAAACCTGCGGTAGCCCCTGGCCGGATCCAGGGATGCTACCGTAAAAAAGGCATCCTGGTATATAGGCAGGGTAAGCCCCTGGCGCAGGGCCATGTGAGCCCTTTTAATGGAGGCTGGATCTGTTTTCTTTATAATCTTGCAGGAGCAAAGCTCTGGATCGCCCCGCTTATTCCTCCTGGTTGCGAATCCAAAAAGACGGCACATGAGTGGGCGCCAATTATAAAAAGAGCAGGCCCCGTTAGCCCTTGCGTGTTCTTGAGGCAGAAGAAATACACACGTATCATTGTTCTCGGCCCGCCTTTGTTCAATCAGCCCCATGATTTCTTGTTCCATCCCACGCCTGTATATCTCGCGCGCTAGGGGAAGGACTTCCAACACGGTCGCCTCCACAGGCCACTTGTGGCAGCAGTAGGAGCAGCCCAGAGGGCAACTAAGGCCTGTGGCCTTTCGAAAACGCTTTATTATCTGGTCGAATTTTCGGTACTGATTGAGGACAAGGTTAATAACCTACATAACCCCATCCATCCAAAACTCAAGGATCTTCCAGCATATTATTCAGCAATGGATGCCGCATGCCCCTTATGCATCAACATATTAGCCTTCCTGACCCAGCAAGGCAACTACCTTGTATCCTTTCGGTGTGCGCGGGTGGAGTGCCCGCCACTAGGGCTATTTAGTGGCTATGTCCTCCTTTGAAAGTACTTTGGTCCCATGGCCCATGATGTATGTCACTTCATGGGGCTGGGTTCGAAAGGTGCCGTTAGTTCATATTGGGATGTCAATGCCGACTCGGAGAAATCCTGCTATGGCAAAATGTTTATCAAAAGCAAAAGCTTCTTTGATACCCTCCTTCTTCATAATGGAGAAGCTTATTGCATCCACGAAACTAAATGCAAGTTCCTTATATTGATAGAGAATTTTCATAGCTTGCCTGTGAATTTCTTGGGAAGCGAAATATTCTATTATGCGGGGGCTCTGTCTGAGTATATCCAGGAAAAGCTTCGCTTCTTTAAACCACTTTGAGGTTCTAAGCAGGGTGTAGGTTTCCCCAACGACATGGTTCGATGTAAGAAAATTGTCACACGATGGCAACAGGTTTTCCAATATCCCTTTCGCCATTTCGTGGTTAGAGTCGTCAACGATCTGCAATGCATACCATGCGCTTGTGTCAACAAAAACTATTTTTTGCCCCATCCTTCCTTTTCCTTTTTGGCAAGGTAATTATCATGTGTTGTCGAAAGATCCGGCCTCCCGGCTTTTCCTGCCTGCCCCACCAATTTGAGAATAGGGTCAGAAGACCCTGGTATTTTTTCCTTTAGGATATGCTCTACTGCCTCCCGAATAAGTTTCCTCCACATCACAAAAATACACTAAAAAATAATACATATCACTATTATACACAAAAAAATGCCATTACAAGAATTGACTTCATGAAACTGGGATACATTTTGGTTGACGGTTTTTGGGAATCAGGGCAATTATTGAAAAAAGCCGAGAGAGGATAGCGGCTGGCAATGAATGCTGAATTCTATTTGGAGGACAACGCATGGAATTTGAGACCATTGAATACAGTGTTGTAGAAAATGGAATAGGGCTTTTGGCCCTTAATCGGCCGCGTAAGTACAATTTGGTAAACGAGCAGATGATGGTTGAGCTGGAGGAATTTTGGAGGGAGTGCCTGTACGACCTGGACACCCACGTTATAATCCTAAAAGGAAACGGGGAGCGGGGTTTTTGCGCTGGGCTCGACATGAAGGAAACAATGAAGACGGCCCCTCAAATGAGCACTGAGGAATTTTACAGGTTCCAGGTGCGCCTTGCCCGGCTGTTGCTGGCCATGCGCAGGGTGCCCCAGCCCATAATAGCGGCAATCCACGGTGCCGCAGTTGGACTAGGATTCAGCTTTGCACTGGCCTCAGATGTGAGGGTTATTGCGGACGATGTCCGTTTTTCCGCAGCATATATAAACATAGGCCTCGGCGGGGCGGATATGGCATGTAGCTATTTTCTCCCTCGCATGATTGGCGGAGGAAGGGCCTACGAATTCATGCTAACAGGTAATTTTATGAACGCTGAAGAGGCAAGGGACTTG
>DQZA01000080.1 GCA_011042035.1 Desulfobacteraceae bacterium | reverse complement strand
TATTTCAGTGGTTTCCACTGGTCCAGGAGCAAAACATACCCTAATTGGGTGCCTGAATTTCACCTGGTATGACCCAAAGCGCAAGAGGGTGAGGTATAAACAGGCAGGACGCGGCGGTATAGGTACGGTATTCGCAGACAAGGGAATAAGGGCCATTGTTGCCCGCTGGGACGGTGTAACCCTGGACAGTAACCGCCCTGCAGATAAAGAGACACTTAAGGCGGTATCCAAGGCATACTCAAAGGAAATACGGGACCTTGACCCTAAGCAGAACGAAATGTCAAGGGTAGGGACCACCCATCTAGTTCCCATCATGAATGACTTTGACCTGCTGCCCACCCATAATTTCCGCTACGGGAGCCATCCTGGGGCAAATAATATAGGTCGGGAGGTTTATCAACATATATTCGATCCAGGGTTTGACGGATGTTGGAAAGGGTGTACCGTTGCCTGTTCCCACGGGGTAAGAGACTTTGTCCCTGTAACCGGCCCTTACAAAGGGCAAAAGGTGTTTGTGGATGGCCCTGAGTATGAAACCATTGCGGGCTGCGGGTCCAACATTGGCGTGTTTGATCCTTTTACTATTCTGGAAATGAACTTTTATTGTGACGCATACGGGCTTGACACCATTTCAGTGGGTACGTCCATAGCCTTTGTTATGGAATGCTTTGAGATGGGGCTTATCAATAAGACCCACACGGGCGGCCTGGATTTAGGCTTTGGTAATCGGCTCAGCGCCCTTGAGTTACTTCACCAGATGGCTAGAGGGGAGGGGTTCGGCGCCATCGTGGGACAAGGGGTCCGAAGAATGAAAGAAATGTTCGAGAAAGAATATGGTGCAGATCCAGAGATTATGAAAGATATTGGCATGGAATCAAAAGGGTTGGAATTTTCAGAGTACATGACAAAGGAATCCCTTGCCCAACAGGGGGGCTACGGTCTGGCCCTCAAGGGTCCTCAACATGACGAGGCCTGGCTGATTTTCCTGGATATGGTGCATAACTACATGCCGACTTTCGAACAGAAGGCAGAGGCCTTGCACTGGTTTCCCATGTTTCGCACGTGGTTTGGATTGTGCGGGCTCTGCAAGCTGCCGTGGAACGACATTGTACCTGAAGACAACAAGGATACACCCGAGCCTGCCAAGGTGATGAAACATGTCCAGTGGTATGCAGAATACTTTAGCGCTGTTACGGGCCGAAAGGTCTCTCCAGATGACCTTATTACAATGAGCGAGGCAGTCTATAATTTCCAGAGAATTTTCAACCTCAGGATGGGACAGGGCCGACGAGAACATGATACCATCCCATATCGTGCGATGGGTCCGGTGACAGTTGATGAATACGAATCGCGCGAGGAAAGGTATGACAGCCAGTTGAGGGAAAAATACGGTGTTGACCCCAGCGGCAAGAGCACTGAAGAAAAAATTGCCATACTCAGGAAGTACCGGGAACAGGAGTATGAAAGTCTAAAAGATGCAGTCTATGAAAGGCGGGGCTGGACAAAGGACGGCATTCCAACCGTGCAGACCGCCAAAAGGCTCGGTATAGATTTTCCAGAAGTCTTGGAAGTATTGAAAAAGCACGGCGTAGTTTCGTGATAAAAATAGGCGAAGAACAGGTCCCGTGGCACGAGGGGATGACGGTGTCCGGCCTCCTTGCTCAGAGGGAGGATGGTCATATGTACGCCGTAGTACGTCTCAATGGAAAGCTCATTTCCCGGCCAAAATTTGATACCACCCCTATCCCTGATAATTCCGAGGTGATACTGATTCCTATGGTTGCCGGAGGATAGGTCCCCCTTTAGGGCTGGATCTAATCCTGTCCTTAAGAAATCAAGTTACTATCTAATGGCGTGAAAGGCCCTTTCAATTGACAATGGGAAAGGGCCTTTCTATATTGTGCAGTGGCCTCAAACCAGGAAGCTCGGTAGTGAAAGGAGTCACGGAGAACATGAGACTGTCTAGGCATCTGGGAAGGACCTTAAGGGAGGTCTCTAAGGATACACAAATGATATCCCACAAACTTCTTGTCAAGGGGGGCTACGTCAGACAGTTATCTGCTGGTGTATTTGTTCATATGCCCTTTTTCCTTAAGGTCATAGACAAGATTGAGCAGATTGTGAGAAGGGAGCTGGCGACCGCGCAGTTTGAAGAGATCTCCATGCCTTCCCTCCAGCCCGAACATGTATACGCTGAGAGCAGCGAAGACACAAGCCTTGATGGGAAATGGGATGAAACATTTCACTTCAAGGATCTTAGAGGAAGCAGATTTTATCTTGGCCTTCCCTATGAAGACATGGTGGCCTCCCTTGTGGAAAGGGAGGTTTCCTCCTACAAACAGCTTCCAAAGAGGGTCTTTGATATTGGCAAAAGGTTCCGTGATCACAGACGTCCACGCTTCGGATTACTGGGGGCGAGGGAGTTTGTTTCGTGCGACGCCTTCAGTTTTGACGAGAACGAGGAAAAGGCAGCCTATTCTTATGGGGTCGCCATGGAGACCTGTAAGGTGATACTCAGTAAAGTTGGGGCGCAATATAGGTGCGTGGAATCTCATGAAGAGGGTCTTAACTACAGGATGTGCCACGAGTTTTTGATGATGGCTGAGGCCGGGGAAGAGGTTCTGCTTAGGTGTAATAACTGCCAGTATGCTGCATCGCAGGAAAAGGCTGAATCTCGGCTCGCAACCTACCAAGATTCCAATGAGGCCCCAAGGCCTATGGAGGAGGTCCGAGGTGAAGGGCTTATAGGGGTGGAACCCCTTGCAGAGTTCTTGGGACTGCCAGTGTGGAAGACCACTAAGACTCTTTTATTTCAGGCAGATGAAAGAGTCGTAGCGGTGATGGTAAGGGGGGATTGCGAGGTAAATGAGGCAAAGGTCAAAAGGTTTTTGGGATGCACTAACTTAAGCCTAGCATCTGCTAGGGTGGTTAAGGAGACCACTGGCGCTGAGGTGGGATATGCTGGCCCGATTGGGCTACCACAAGATGTGCTGGTGTTGGCGGATGAGTATACCAGGAACAGGATCAATTTTGAGTGTGGGGCAAACAAGACTGATCATCATATGATCAATGTAAACTTTGAGCGAGATTTTCCACTGCCCACATTTGGTGATTTCAAGCTGGCAAGGGCGGGCCATTTCTGCCCAAGATGCGACGAAGGAGTGCTGATGGAAGAGCGGGGTATTTCTGTGGGACGTCTGGTAATGTTTGAGGGCGGCCAAGGAAGTGGAAACACCACAAGATGGACGTACGTTGATCGGGATGGAAAGAGCCGGCAGTTTGTTATTGGATCTTATTCATTGGGGATTAGCCGAATAGCCGCAGCCCTGGTAGAACAGAACCATGATGATCTGGGGAT
>DQZA01000026.1 GCA_011042035.1 Desulfobacteraceae bacterium | reverse complement strand
TTGCCAGAACTGGTGCCATAGCTATGGCGCGAGATATTTCAAAGGAGGGAAGAAATGGCAAGAATTGATTTTGGTGGTGTGATGGAAGAAGTGGTAACAGCAGAAGAATTTACTCTGGATGGGGCCAGGGAGGTTCTAAGAGATGAGGTTGTGGCCGTCTTGGGCTATGGGGTACAAGGGCCTGGGCAGGCACTTAATATGCGGGATAATGGAATAAACGTAATTGTTGGACAGAGGGAAGGGGGAAAGTCATGGGAAAGGGCCGTGAATGATGGCTTTGAACCAGGTAAGACCCTTTTCTCATTGGAAGAGGCTGCTAAAAGGGGTACCATAATCCAGTACCTTGTCTCTGATGCAGGACAGGTGGCAACATGGCCTGCGGTAAAACAATGCCTTGATCCCGGAGACGCCCTTTGTTTTTCACATGGCTTTTCCATTGTATACAAGGATCAAACCGGCGTAATACCCCCCGGAGATGTGGATGTAATCATGGTGGCTCCAAAAGGTTCCGGCCGAAGCGTGAGAAGGAATTTCCTGGATGGAAGCGGGATAAATTCCAGCTATGCCATTTATCAAGATTACACTGGAAGGGCCGAGGAGCGAGTGCTGGCTCTGGGTATCGCCATTGGCTCGGGCTATCTTTTCCCGACCACCTTTGAAAAGGAGGTTTACAGTGATCTGGTTGGCGAAAGGGGAGTGTTAATGGGCGCGCTGGCGGGTATAATGGAGGCCCAGTATGATCTGTTGCGCGCCAAAGGACACAGTCCCAGTGAGGCCTTTAATGAGACAGTGGAGGAGCTCACCCAGAGCCTCATAAAACTGGTGGCCGAAAATGGCATGGATTGGATGTATGCCAACTGCAGCACTACGGCCCAGAGGGGGGCTCTTGACTGGAGGCACAGGTTTCGCGAGGCAGTGAAGCCGATGTTCGAGGAATTATATGAAAGTGTGGTTTCTGGGAAAGAAACACGGATTGTTCTTGAGGCAAATAGTGCGCCTGATTACCGCGAGAGCCTCGAAAAAGAGCTATCTGAGATGCATAACTCTGAGATGTGGAGGGCTGGGGCAGCGGTGAGGGCCTTGAGACCGGAGAACAGGAAGAAGGGGAGATAGAACATAGAATTATGAATCTTGAATTATGAATGTTGACCCATCTTCCCTAAGTCGCTCCTGCCCAGCAGGGGCAAGCTTAATAATGACGAAAGGAAGGGTTGTATATGAACTATAATATTGCGGTTATTCCGGGTGATGGGACAGGGCCAGAGGTTACGGCTGAGGCGGTAAAGGCGCTTGAGGCCTTGGCGAAAAACCATGATCTGGACTTTCAATTTACTTATTATGACCTAGGTGGGGATAGGTACCTGAGAACAGGTGAATTGGTTAGCCAAGGCATTATTGAAGAACTGAAACAATCGGATTCAATCCTGCTAGGGGCCATTGGACACCCGGAGGTTAAACCCGGTATCCTCGAGCAGGGAATACTGCTTAGGCTTCGCTTTGCCCTCGATTTGTACATAAATCTGCGCCCAGTGGTTTTGCTACCAGGAGCGTATACGCCGTTAAAAGACAAAGGTCCTGGAGACATTGATTTTGTGGTTATTAGGGAAAACAGCGAAGGTGCGTACGTGGGAAGCGGCGGATTTTTCAAAAAGGGTACTCCGGATGAGGTGGCGGTTCAGGAATCGGTCAATACCCGCAAGGGGGTGGAGCGCTGTGTCAGGTACGCGTTTGACTATTGTATGCAAAGGAATAGAAAACTTCATCTCACCCTGTGTGCAAAAACCAATGTGCTGACTTATGAATCGGATCTCTGGTTCAGGACTTTTCAGGAGGTCTCGAGGGAATACCCCAGCGTCAGCACTGACTACCAGCACGTTGATGCCCTTTGCATGTGGATGATTAAAAATCCTGAACGCTACGATGTAATCGTGACCAACAACATGTTCGGTGATATAATCACTGATATAGGGGCAATTATCCAGGGCGGGCTAGGTATAGCAGCAGGTGGGAATATTCATCCCGGGGGACCCGCAATGTTTGAACCCATTGGTGGTTCAGCTCCCAAGTACACGGGCCAGGGCAAGATCAACCCCATGGCCGCGATCTATGCTGCGCAGATGATGCTGGAGTACATTGGAGAAAAGGACGTCGCGGACTATTTACTTATGGCCATTACTAAGGTAGTAAAAGATGATCTAGAATCCCTGGAAGCAGGTAGGATGGGATTCACCACATCGGAAGTGGGGGATTTGGTGGTAAAGAGGTTGGCGAAAGGATAGAGTATAGAGTAGTGAGTGAGCTAGAGTGCCTAAAGTGACCTAAAAATTTAACAACCTTCAACATGGCATGCAAACAAATATCCCTAATACTCCTGATCAGCGCTGGATATTGATCCTAGACAAATTCCTCGGAGACTTTGGGATTGAACTTCCTGAATTCCCATCCGTACTAGACATAGGGTGTGGCAACAATGCTACGTGGAACTATCTCGCTCTGGTGGGTTATTTGGGTCGCAAGAGTCTAGGTGTACCTCGATACACAGGCATTGATATCAGTGAAGGAGCCTTTGCCAAGGCAAAGGAGGCATTAAAGGGATTGGCGCACTTTGTTTCCTGTGACGCGAGGCAGCTGGAACGGCATGTTGAGGGCCCTTTTTATTTAATTTTTTGCCAGCACCCACCCCTTACCATATCTCGCGATGGACCGAAGGTATGGAAGGCCATCTTCGAACAAGTAGCAGGTCTGCTTGACCCTCAAGGTTGCATGATACTGACCAGCTTTTGGCTCAATGACCATATTCCAGCCCAGGTATCTGTCAAAAAAGCTGGCCTGGACATCCTCCATAGCGGCAAGAACCCCTTCCCGGGAAGGATCTTTGATAGATCTGAGGATGGGGAAGAGCTTCAATACGATAAGTACATCCTTCTGGCAAGAAGGGCGAGGTCCTGACGGAACGTGCGTGATATCACTATAGCATGTGTTTGTATGCACTCCGAGCCAGGGGCAGTGGAAAGTAACCTCGAGCGCATGGAGTATTTTGCAAACCAGGCCTTATCGCGGGGAGCAGAGATAGTATGCTTCCCCGAGCTTTCCGTGACAGGTTACATGCTCAGGGGCGCTAAATCGATATACCACGGGCGGCAGTGCCATGAGGCAATTGGGCGGGTTGTGGAAATTGCCAAGGCCAAAGAGATCGTCCTGCTGGCCGGTTTGATAGAGGTCGCAAAATCGAGAGGGCCCTATATTGCGCAGGTAGTGGCCGGTCCCAAGGGCCTCATGGGAATTTACAGAAAGACCCATCTGTCTCCCATGGAACAGGGAATTTTTCTTCCCGGTGAGGAACTACCCGTTTTTGAACACGA
This sequence comes from Desulfobacteraceae bacterium, assembly GCA_011042035.1. Classification (GTDB taxonomy): domain Bacteria; phylum Desulfobacterota; class DSM-4660; order Desulfatiglandales; family Desulfatiglandaceae; genus B111-G9. Next base: position 8 of record DQZA01000026.1, on the reverse strand, counting down.
TGGTGTGG
>DQZA01000309.1 GCA_011042035.1 Desulfobacteraceae bacterium | reverse complement strand
TAACATCAACCTTGTGCCCTGGAATGGGCCTTCCCATAGATCCAGGCCGGACCTCCATCACCTGGGCACACGTGCTCACTACAAGGTTACATTCTGTCTGCCCATAAAATTCATTAATGGTGAGGCCCATAACCTCTTTGCCCCATTGTAGGAGTTCTTCACCAAGCGTCTGCCCCCGCTGCCTATTGTTCTCATCTGAAAATCATATCTTTTGCGAGGCTCCTTTACCTGTCTCATGAGCTTCAATGCAGTGGGAGGCATGAAGGCATTGCGGATTCCGTGTTTTTCAAGGAGATAAAATGCCTTTTCAGGTGTTATAAAACTCTGGAATATTCCACTCAAAAGCTTCATATACCTCTTGATATGTCTTTCCTGGCTTCAGCATCTAGCACCCCCTGGTCATTTCACCAACACACTAGGGAGCCAAAGTATTGTTTGTGGCCATACAACCACGATAAAAAGGCCCACCTCCATCAAGCGCCAAAATGGAAACCCCCCTATGATAATATCACTGGTCTTTACCTCGGGGGGAGCCACACCCCTCAGGTAAAACAGTGCATACCCAAAGGGAGGTGTCATAAACGAATCTTGGAGCATCACCGCTATAGAAACCACAAACCAAACCAAATCAAAACCAAGCTCTTTGGCTATGGGTAGAAACAACGGGAAGGTGATCATGATGATACCGATCCAATCCAGGAACATCCCCAGGAAAAAAAGGATCACCATCATGATAAAATAGGTGCCCCACTTGCCCCAGCCAAGGCCCAGGATAAAATCTTTCACCACATCACCACCACCGGAGCCCATGAACACACTGGAAAAACAGGCCGCACCCACAAGGATAATAATCACCATGGATGAAGTCTTGGCGGTATTCACCACGGAAATGTAGAGGCCATTCCAGGTAAACCGGCGATAGGCCAAGGTCATAAGGAAAGCCAACACCGCACCCACTCCTGCTGCCTCAGTTGGGGTTGCAACTCCTGTGAAAATAGAACCCAAGACACCAAGGATAAGGATCATAGGTGGGACCAAAGACTTTAACACCTTCAATGCAAGCCGGCCCATTGGCATCGCCGCCCTCTCCTCTTTGCTAAGGGCAGGGCCATCTTGCGGCTTTATCAAACAGCGAAGCAAGATGTATGAAATGTATAGGCCTGACAAGATCAGTCCAGGAACAACCGCACCGGCAAAGAGCTTGCCAAGGGACAGGGCCGATTGGTCTGCCATAACCACGAGCATGATGCTTGGGGGAATCAAGATCCCCAGAGTCCCCCCGGCACATATGCATCCGCATGCAAGCCTCATGTTGTAGTTATATTTCATGAAGATAGGCAAAGACAGCAGGCCCATGGTGACCACAGAGGCACCGATAATTCCCGTACACGCACCAAAAAGTGTGGAAACAATGACCACCGCTATGGCAATCCCGCCCCTGACCGGACCAAAAAGATACCGCATGGTATCAAAGAGCTCTTCAGCCACACCCGATTGATCCAATAGCTGGGCCATAAAGATGAACAGAGGGATGCACACCAGGATATAGTTATCCATCATTCCCCATGCCCGGTTTAAAAACATATAAAAACAGGATGGCCCCCAGGCGAGGTATCCAAAGATTACCGCAATCCCTCCAAGAACAAAGGCCAACTCACGTCCCATAAACAATCCCACCAGCAGGGATACGAACATTCCAATGGCTACGGTTTCCGGACTCATATCTCTTCCCCCTTTACTGCCAGTCCTATGCTTCGGATGAAATTGGCAATCCCCTGGATAATGAGCAGTACGAATGTCACAGGAATCACTGTTTTCACCAGAGGAACGACACCCAGAGCTGCTGATTCGCTCGTCTCATGGATTGCCCAGGATGTGGCGGCGAATCTGGTCCCGTGGTAAGCCATAAGTATGCAAAAAGGGAAATACAGCACGGAATAGGTGATAATGTCGAACACACCTCTGATACGAGGTGGGAATCGATTGTACACAAGATCAATGGCCACGTGCCCCTTATGGAGCAAGGTGTAAGCTGCCACAATCATAAAATGGGGACCATAGAGATAGTTGGTGACTTCCAGGGACCATATGTGCGGCGCATTGAAGAACCGTCGGGATATGACCTCAAAGGCCACCAAGCCGGTGAGAGGAATGATCAGCCACATAAAAATCTTCCCAGACCACTCGCTGATGAAATCACACGCCCTCAAAAATTTATGCATAAGCGTACCCTTCCTTCGCTATCAAGATAGGCACAGGTAGCTACTCTAAAAAATACAAAGGAGGCCCCTATGAACACCCTGGAGCCTCCTGTTTAATTTACTTTACTCCCATCTTCTCCAGTTCCGCCAACACTGCGTCAACGTAAGACGGGGTCTCACCATGCCCAAAAACGTCCGTCATATCACGCCAATCTCTGTAGGTCTTCAGGTATTCCATTTGAGATTTCAAGATCTTAGCAAATAGACTATTGGCTCCCCTTTCATGCAGTGCCTTTAAAATGTATTTACCGGTCAACTCGTCAAGTGTCTTTAAGCACTCAGGCGTCAAGTGGACAATCTTGGTACCCTTTGCCTTAAATTTTTCAATGGCCCTTGCTGAATCAGCTTCGTAAAACGTCAAACTTTCCATGGCAGCGGCCATTGCTGCACGAGTTAGGATGTGCTGGTACAGCTTGGGAAGTTTGTTCCAGGCATCCTTGTTAACCATCATCCCACATTGGGCGCAAGGTTGATGCCACCCGGGCACACTCCAGTATTTGGTAATTTCAGCAAATCCCATTTCCCAATCCACACCTGGGCTGCTGAACTCTGCACCATCAAGGGTGCCCCTCTCGACTGCCAGATAAATCTCTCCACCAGCCATCTTGATGGGGGCAGCCCCTAGCTGCTGAAGTACCCATATGGTAGAGCGGCCTGGGGTCCTCATCTTCTTGCCCTTATAATCGGCGCATGTCCTAATAGGCCCGGTTTTGGCCGTAGTCCGGAAACCAGATTCCATAGGTGTAGCACCAAGGTTGAAGTAAATCATGTTAAACTTGCCAAAGGCCTCATTGTAAAGCTCTCTGCCGCCGAATTGATAATACCAGGTCAAATAATCGAGGTTATCAAATCCAAAGGGAAAGGACCCAAGGAAGTCAAATGCGGTGTCTTTGCTCACCCAGTAACTTGTCCAATCGCCAACCGCCTCCACAACCCCCTTGCTACAGGCATCAAAATACTCAAACGCCTTCATCAAGGAGCCGGAAGGGAACCACTTAATGTTAAAATCTCCATTGGTCATTTCCTTCACATACTGTATCATGGCCTTGTCGCCATGATATAAGTTAATAGCAGGAGTCCAGGTGCTACCCATTCTCCACCTTACCTTTGGG
>DQZA01000157.1 GCA_011042035.1 Desulfobacteraceae bacterium | reverse complement strand
GAACAGGCAAATAAGGGATTGGAAAACATTTCCGAGGCCATTGAGGATATTGCGAGCCAGGCGGATGAGATGCAGAATATGCAATAATTTTAGGTCACATAGTTTGTTGGGAGGTAGAAAATGGAGACAGTTGCAACAGACAGAAAAATAGCCGGTGCGAAGGTGACCTCGGACGAAGAGCAATTAGTGGTGTTTTGCCTCGGTGAAGAGGAATTCGGTGTGGAGATCAACCGGGTCAAGGAGATTGTCCGTCTGCCGGATATTACTCCCATCCCCCAGAGTCCTGACTATGTGGCCGGTATCTGCAATTTGCGGGGAAATGTGCTACCGATCATTGACACCCGCGCACGATTCTCCATGGATAAAAGGGAAGTTACCGACGCGACCCGTCTATTAGTGGTGGAAAGCGAGGGCTTGAATACTGGTCTTATTGTGGATGGTATGAGGGAAGTGATGCGGATGAACAGTGCTTTCGTAGAACCCCCGCCGGCCGTGACCAAAGGGGTGGACAAAGCCTTTTTGAGCGGCGTCGTGAAGATGAATGAGGGCAAACGCCTGATCCTGACCCTCAATCTGGAGGAGGTAGTCCGGGTTGAAGGAGGCGATTCTGCCGATAAGGTTGACAGGTCTGCGAAGGACGTAAAGACCGGTGCAGAGGCAGCCCAGGCCGAAGATCAGTCCGAGGATGAAAAACAGCTTGTTACGTTTCAGGTGGCAAAAGAGGAATATGCGTTTGATATTGAGGTGGTTCGTGAGATCCTGAGAGTTGAAGAGATCACAGCCGTTCCTAATGTCCCGGAGTATGTGAAGGGATTATTTACCGTGCGCAACAAACTGATACCGGTTCTGGAGCTACGGACTATCCTTGGGATCTCCAGTCTCGTTTCCGAACGTATGGCCTTAATCGATAGAATGATAGAGGACCATGAAGACTGGACCAGGTCCCTGAAGAACGCACTTACTTCGAGCGCTTCTTTCACGGAAGTCACAAATCTCAGGGAGTCTTTATTTGGGAAGTGGAGTGAAGACTACAAGACATCCATTACCGAGGTAGAAAGCATACTAAAACGACTAAAACATGATTGCGGCATTTTATATCACAAGGCCACAGAGGCGATTGATCTCTCCGTATCCAGCAGGGAAGAAGCCGTTTCCCTTTTTGATAAAGAGATCAAGCCCCTTGCGGAGACCATAAGCGGGACCTTTGCCCAACTGAAGGAGACTATGGCTAAGAGAATAACAGAGGATCAGAGGGTTATAATCGTGGAGGCAGGGGCCATGCATATCGGTTTCCTCGTTGACTCTGTGAATGAGGTTCTCCGTATCCCGACGTCAATCATAGATGATACTCCCTATGTAGCCTCTTCCGGGAAAAAGGAGCTCAAGGGGGTAGCAAAGTTAGATGATGGAAAACGCCTTGTCATGATCATGAATGAATCATTACTCGTATCACAAGAGGAATCAGAGATTTTGTCCAATATCAGCAGAAAATCAGGAGAAACGAATGTAGAGGAGGATATCTCCATGGTCCAGCAAAGTTTGGACGAAGAGCAACTGGTCACCTTTTCCCTGGGCAATGAAGAGTATGGGATCCGTATCATGCAAGTGCAAGAGATTAACCGCGTTGAGGAGATAACGAGTGTCCCAAAGGCCCCTTATTTTATAGATGGGGTCACCAACCTGCGCGGCAATGTCATCCCTGTGATCAATGTGCGCAATCTTTTCGGTCTTGAGTCCAAAGAGAGGGATGACAGGACACGGATTATCATCGTGGACATTGCCGGAAACAAGACGGGCCTCTGTGTGGACCATGTCAATGAGGTACTCAGACTCCCGAAGCGGGATATTGACGAAACCCCTTCCATTGTGATCAGCGGTGGGGCCAACCGGTTCATGGAAGGTGTCTGCAAGCTAGATGAAGGAAAACGAATGGTGGTTCTGATCAATGTGGAGAAGATCTTGAATGAAGAGGACTTAAAGACACTTGCTGCAGTGGGGGACAAAACCAGGGAAGCAGAAGAGAAGTACAAGATAGATATTGGTCCTCGTTCAAAGAAAAAACCGGAGATAGAAAAATAAACCCCACTCCTCTCCCTCTCGAGGGGGAGAGGCTGGGTGAGCCTGCCTGCCGGCAGGCAGGCCTGCCTGCTGCAGGCAGGGGGGTGTCCGGGCTCCCGCACGGAGCATTCCTACGGGGTAAAGATTGTATCGAAAAGGAGTTTAAAGAAGGATGAGCAGGATTGGTGTCCTGATATGCGATGATTCCGCCCTGATGCGGCGGGCGCTGAGAAAGATCATAGAGTCGGATCCGGACCTTTACGTGGCAGGGACCGCAAGAGACGGCGAAGACGCTGTGGCTAAGGCGAGGGAGTTGCAGCCGGATGTTATCACCATGGACATCAACATGCCGGCCATGGATGGGCTTACAGCGCTTCAGATCATTGTGGATGAAGGTATCGCCCCTGTCTTGATGGTCTCATCCCTTACACAGGATGGCGCTGTTGCTACCTTTGAAGCCCTGGCCCTCGGCGCCTTTGATTATATTTCCAAGCCCGGCGGGACCGTATCTCACAGCATGGGCCCCGTTTCCATTGAGCTTATCCGAAAATTAAAGGCCGCCACAAGAAAAGGCACCCTGAAGAAACTGGCCCGCAAGGGCCTGGATATGCGAAGGGCATCGACCAGAAGCCGGGAGCGTCCCCGAAGGCGAAGAGGGTCCGCATCTAGGGGCCCCGGCTTTAAGGCTGTGGCGATCGGCGCTTCAACCGGAGGACCCAAAACGATCTTTGAAGTCCTCCCCTTTCTCCCGGCTGACCTTAATGCGGCAGTGTTCATGGTGCAACATATGCCGCCTACCTTCACGCGGTCTTTTGCGAAACGGATAGATGCCAATTGCCATTTCCCTTGTGTGGAGGCAGAGCCTGGCATGACTGTAGAACCGGGGAAGATCTATCTTGCAAAGGGCGGTTACCACATGACCCTGTTCAAGAAACTTACAGGAAAGGTGGTGTTACGGACAACTACAAGACCGAAACATCAATTCATGCCATCAGTCGATGTGATGATGAAATCGGTCCTGGATGTTTTCGGGTCAGATGCCATCGGGGTGCTGATGACAGGCATGGGACAGGATGGAGCTGAGGCCATGGTCGAGATCACCAAAGCGGGTGGTATGACTATTGCGGAGAGTGAAGAGAGTGCCATAGTCTATGGCATGCCCAGGGAGGCCATTGAGCGGGGCGGTGCAAGGATTGTCGTCCCGAGCTGGGAAATCGCCGATGAGATTGTGAAGGCCATTGAAAATTGACTATTGAAAATTGAGGATTGACGAGCCTTAACAATCAATTTTCAATCGTCAATAGTCAATTCCCAAGGGGG
>DQZA01000042.1 GCA_011042035.1 Desulfobacteraceae bacterium | reverse complement strand
TTTTTCAAATGGATATCAGAATATTACATCCATCCCATTGGGAAGGTTGTGCAAGGTGCTTTGCCAGCGGGGTTTAGCCGGAAGGTCCTTAGGGAAGTACGGATAACAGAAAGGGGCCTGGAGTGTCTTAGAAATGGGGAGGTTGCGGAAAGGGGTAAGCAAGTGCTGGAAGCCCTTAGTGATGGCACTAGCAAACCCCTGGGCTATCCACTATCTACCCTGAGGTTGCTTGAGGCCCAGGGCCTGATAACCGTGACAGAAAGGACTGGCCGCAGGGTGGGCCCGCTCATGCGAACCTTTGTGGATATGCAAGAAGAGGGCAGAGGGATATTATCAGCAGTTGATATAGGTACACTTCGGGCAAAAGGAGAGGTCGAATTTCTAAGCATTGTTCAGAATGGGCCCGTGATGCTTTCTGATTTACAGAAGAGGTTCGCCAATGCCGGTTACTTGGTTAAGAAATGGACAAAAACGGGGGTTCTTCGTTCCTTTAAGGCACCTGTTTACAGGGCTCCGGAAGGGCTGCTTTTTGAGTCCCCTGGTGCACCTCGTGTGCTGTCTCATTACCAAAGGGATGCCATAGATAAGGTAAAGGCATTAATAGAGGGAGATAAGTTTTCTGCATGCTTGCTCTACGGTATAACGGGAAGTGGCAAAACAGAGGTTTACCTTGAGGCGGTGAGGCTGGTTACTAAGCTGGGCAAGCAGGCCATTGTTCTTGTTCCAGAAATAGCCCTTGCCCTATACATGGAATCGATTTTTCGCACAAGACTTGGAGAAAGGGTTGCCGTGTATCACAGTGGCCTCAGTATAGGTGAGCGGTACGACCAGTGGATGAAGATGGCAAGGGGCGAAGTGGATGTGGTTATAGGGGCCAGATCAGCGCTTTTTGCACCCTTTTCGCGGCTGGGATTGATAGTGGTGGACGAAGAGCATGATGGGGCCTACAAACAAGACAGGGCCCCATACTACCACGGTCGAGACGCTGCCTTGGCCAGGGGAAGGCTGGAGAATGCTGTGGTAATTCTTGGCTCTGGCACACCATCTGTGCAGTCATATGCCAATTGTGCAAGGGGGCGGTACCAACTCATAAGCATGCCAGAAAGGGTAGAAAACCGCCAGTTCCCAGAGATTGAGTTGGTTGACATGAAAGAGGTTGAGCGCCATGGCGTAAACAGAATGCTGAGTCCTCGACTGCTGGAGGCCTTGGATGAAAACCTCAGGCAGAAGAAACAGACCATACTTTTTCTAAACCGCAGGGGGTTTTTTAGGCTGTTCGTGTGTAGATTTTGCGGGAATATCCTCACATGCCCCAACTGCAATGTCTCCCTTATATATCACCTGGTTTACAACAAGCTGATGTGTCATTACTGCGGCTATCACAGCGCTCCTGCAGAAAGCTGCCCCGCGTGTAATCGCAATGGCCTAAAGAGTTGGGGCTTTGGCACGGAAAGGCTGGAGCACGAACTGGCCGACCTATTTCCAGGTGCAAGAGTAGCGCGCATGGACGCGGACTCGGCGAGAAGGAAAGGCGTGGCTCAATCGATTCTAAAGGATTTCATTTGCCACAAGATTGATATTTTGCTGGGGACCCAGATGATAACGAAAGGGTATGATGTGCCGGACGTAACCCTGGTCGGAGTAATAGGGGCTGACCTGAGTCTTGGGTTCCCTGACTTCAGAGCCGCTGAGCGGACCTTTCAATTACTTTCTCAGGTAGCGGGAAGAGCCGGGCGAGGAGGGGACAGGGGAAGGGTCATAATACAGACATATAACCCTGATCATTATGCTATTCAGGCTGCTATTTCTCAGGATTATGACGCCCTGTATCAAAAAGAGATTGAGCTAAGGAAACAACTGGGGTTTCCCCCATTTACTTACCTTATTTGTTTGAGACTCCAAGGAAATTCAAGGGATCAGACGGAGGGTTCTGCCAAAAGCCTGGCTGAAAGGCTGAAGAAAACGCTGCAGATGTGGCCCAAAAAAGGCAAGGAAATCCAGATTCTGGGCCCAGCAGAGGCCCCAATTGCAAAGTTAAGAGGAAAATACCGTTGGCATATATTGATCAAGGCAAAACAACCATTCCTGGCACAAAGACTACTGCAGGTAGCGCGCACAAACTCAGAGCAAGGTTTGAAGACGAAAGGGGTGCAGATCATTCTGGACGTTGATCCATACCAGATGATGTAACAATGGCGCCAGCCATGTATCCTACCACCCTATCCTTTACCCCCGTGACATCACCCGAGTTGGCGGTCTTTAGGATTAGCACCCTGTTAGCTTCCAGGGCCTGGCACGCCAACAAAATTGAAATGACAGGCCCTCCACCACAGGCCTCGCACTGGCCGGTTCGCAATGCCTCATACAGGCCCCGAGGGTTCATATCTTTTACCAACTCGATGAACCTGGCATCGAGCGCTTTGGCCGTGGAGTAATCGTGGTAATGGGATAGATCTGAGCTCGCAAGCAATAGCGTGTTATCAAGGGAGGGCATGATTCGTGATAGAACCCGTGCAAGCATGTTGCAGGTCTCGTAGTCCTGGCTACCCATCAAGATTGGAACTATGGTGAAATTCTTCAGGACCGTTTGGAGGAAAGGTAACTGGATTTCCAGCGAATGTTCAACAGCATGAGCATCCTTGTACCAATGAACAGCAGGATCTGCATTAAGTATCGTTCTTGCTGTCTTCAAATCAACCTTAACAATGCCTAGAGGTGTCTGGTAGCCATGCTGCAAATTGACAGAGACCCCTGCAAAGGGAATTCTGTGACTTGGGCCAACCAGGATTATTCTTGTAAAAGGGTGCGATTGCAAAAGCTTGTAAGCATATGCCGCCACTCGCCCTGAGTATCTATAGCCCGCGTGGGGGACTATTATTGCCCTCAAGGTTCCTTTTACCACTGGAACAGTCGCCTGGCCGACGTAGCGGAGAACGGTTTTTCTCAACGTATCAGCCGACGCGGGGTACCAAGAGCCTGCAAGTATGGATGGCCTGATTGAACTTTTCCCTTGATCCTGGGCAATTGAGGTAGCTTGGACCGGGCTCAAAAAAGGCACTAATAGTAACAGGGATATAAGTATTGCAGCTTTAGTACGTGTCATGGCGCACCTGGGTGAAAAAACTTGCCTTATTATAGGAGATCAGGGTAAAAATAAAACCCTTTTGTGGCTCAGTGCCCCGAGATTTTTTAGAAGCAAGCCCGTATGCGAGCCGAATTGACAAGGAAAATTTTGGGCTTAGTATTATGCAATTAGCAGATCCTAGGAGCGATAAAAAATGCAAAAAAAGTCTCAATCCAAGTTACTTTTACTTGTTCTACTGTCCTTGATGCTCCTGGCGTGGGGGTGTAGTGATAAGGCAGGTGCCAAACCCCAGGCCCC
>DQZA01000180.1 GCA_011042035.1 Desulfobacteraceae bacterium | reverse complement strand
GCGAGAGTATCTACGGAATTACTTAGATATTCATTATACGAGGAGTAATGCCAATCCTCTGGATTTTCAACAAGTCCATCGGATGTGGGATTAAGATGGACATATCGTGTGAGATGACGAAGTTGCTCGTCTGTCTCAATGAGGATAGCTTTGAACCTGCCCTGCCATAAAGGACCTTTCCTGTTGTACTTGACATTAAAGTATCGGGAGTAGCTATTTAGAAGATTCCGCATAAACACCGAAATGCCATTTTCCTTTAGCTGACATAAGATTAGATGGATATGTGTCGGCATGATACAAAAGGCTACCAGATCAACAAGGCTCTCTTTTGATGATAGTTGTTCAACCACAAGATTCATGCCTTTTTCGATAGCCTCTTGATAGACAGAAAACCTCATTGGCGGATTTTCGTATCTATAGTATTTTAGCATCTCAATCATTCGAGCATAGTCCTCATGACTACGGAATATCTTGTATCCTGCGATGCTCTTTGTGCAGATGTGATAAAGGTAATCCTTTTTAAGAGGTTGTTTGCGCAAATCTTTGCCTCTAATATTTTTTGGCTACACCTACGAGGTGTACACTCCCGAGGTGTAGCTGCGGGGGTGTGGTTTGAATTATGCTTAGCGAAGTTGGTGCAGGTACCAGTTGTAAGTTTGCCTGATTCCTTCTTGTAATCCTATCTTTGCCTTCCACCCCAGATCATTGAGCTTTGTAACGTCGAGGAGTTTTCGTGGTGTTCCATCAGGCTTTGAAGAATCAAAAATGACCTCCCCCTTGAATCCCATCACCTTTGCCACTAATTCGGCAAGCTCAGAGATAGTAAGATCTGATCCTACACCAATATTAATTATTTCACTACCATCGTAGTTGTTCATGAGGAACAGGCAGGCATCAGCCAAATCGTCCACATGAAGGAATTCCCTTCGAGGTTTGCCACTGCCCCAGAGGACCACCCTGGGAAGTGAGTCTTTAATCGCTGCAGGTATCTTACCAAATGTCTGTTCGTCCCTATTGATATTTTCCCAATCTCCCGCTGCAGCCAATTTTGCAAGATGGAATTTACGAATCAGCGCAGGGAGGGCATGGGATGTTTCCAGATCAAAGTTGTCATTGGGACCGTAAAGATTTGTTGGCATGACACTAATGAACTTGGTTCCATATTGTTTGTTATATGCCTGACACATCTTTATGCCTGCAATCTTCGCCACTGCATAGGCCTCGTTTGTTGGCTCGAGATAGCCTGAAAGTAGATACTCCTCCTTCATGGGCTGGGGACAGAGCTTGGGGTATATGCAGGAGCTTCCCAGGAAGAGAAGTTTCTTGACACCATGCTTCAAGGCACAATGGATAACATTGGTTTCTATGGCCAGATTAACGTATATGAAATGAGCAGGGAAGGTGGAATTGGCTAGTATTCCTCCTACCTTTGCAGCAGCTAAGAAAACGTACTCAGGTCGATTGGAGTCGAAGAACTGTTCAACCTCCTGTTGACGAGTTAAGTCAAGTTCGTCGTGGGTTCTCACAATAAGGTTCTTGTACCCCAATTGCTCGAGCTTTCTGCGTATGGCCGAGCCTACGAGCCCCCTGTGGCCAGCAATATATATTGCGGATTCTTTTTCCATAGCTTTTTCCATAGCGAGTTTAGAGGGATCGGGTACCCCCTGGTTATTCATAATTATTGAATATCCTATATCCTGCTGTGGTGCATAGGTGGTCTTTCTCAGCCTCCTTGAGGTCCTCTCTAACCATTGCTTTCACCAGCTCATCAAAAGAGACCTTTGGCTTCCAGCCTAGCTTTCTCATGGCCTTGGTGGGGTCCCCTTGCAAATACTCTACTTCTGTGGGCCTAAAATACCTCGGGTCAATGCGAATCAGGACCTTGCCCGTTTTCTTGTCAATGCCCACCTCATCCACACCTCGGCCTTTCCAGCTAATTTCAATGCCCACTTCTTTAAACGCCTTTTCAGCGAATTCTCGTACTGAATGACTCTCTCCAGTAGCTATTACGTAATCATCTGGTTCACTCTGCTGCAGCATAAGCCACATTGCCTTCACATAATCTCCTGCATAACCCCAGTCCCTTCTGGCATCCAGGTTCCCCAGATAGAGAGTATCCTGTAGTCCCAGGTTTATCCGGGCCACGGCCCTTGTAATCTTTCGTGTTACAAAGGTTTCCCCCCGAACAGGGGACTCATGGTTGAACAGGATTCCGTTGCAAGCGAAAATGCCATATGCTTCTCTGTAGTTAACCGTTATCCAGTAGGCATAGAGTTTCGCAGCAGCATATGGGCTTCGGGGGTAAAAGGGAGTATTTTCATTTTGAGGTATCTCCTTGGCCTTACCATAAAGCTCACTTGTAGAGGCCTGGTAAAAGCGTGTTTTTTTCTCAAGACCAAGCATTCTGATGGCTTCAAGCAGCCGCAAGGTCCCAAGGGCATCTGAGTTTGCCGTGTACTCCGGTGTCTCAAAAGAGACCTTTACATGGCTTTGGGCCGCCAGATTATAGATCTCGTCTGGTTGAACCTCCTGAATTATGCGAATAAGATTTGTTGCGTCCGTGAGGTCACCGTAATGCATGAAAAACTTGACGTCCGTGTCGTGGGGGTCCCTATAGAGGTGGTCCACCCTCGCAGTGTTAAAGGACGATGACCTCCTCTTGATCCCGTGAACTTCGTATCCCTTGAGGAGGAGAAATTCTGCAAGATATGCCCCGTCTTGCCCGGTTACTCCTGTGATAAGTGCCTTTTTCATAGAGACATCACCTGTATTGTATTGCGGGTTCACTGTTTTCCGCCCACCGCTCGGGCAGAATGGAAGATTGCAAAGAATTCCCAAAAATAGCTCCTTCTGGAGGTGCTTTTTTAACTCCCGAGTGTAGTCAGCCATCAAATGTCTTGGGGTTGAGCGAATTCGAATCTACGGGTCAATATTTCGAAGGGTACCTCATATTCCATGGCATTTCCATTAGCCTCAAGGAGTTCAGGAATCATGACCCTTAGCTTTTCAATCAAATCCTCAACAGTTTCTGCCTCTGTCGCAAGGCCCGGAACATCGTCGCTAGTTGCTACCCAAACCCGCGCCTCGTCGTCCCACTCAGCCCGAATAAACAACGGCTTTCTCGACATAATATCTTTTTCCTCCATGTACAGGGTCATTATAGTAAATTTACCCCCAGTTGACTATACTGCTGGGTGCACAAAGCCCAATCCAAGAGAAACATCTTAAATTATGATAGGGCATTTTTCCCAAATATTCAATTATGCCGAATACACTTCGGGAGTGTACACCTACGAGGTGTATGTGGCTTTGGCCTGGAATGGGTAAAAGTCTTTGAGCTACGAAGAATGCTTCAGCCGGGTCGAGTAGCCTTCCGTAGGACATCTTAGGACTT
>DQZA01000289.1 GCA_011042035.1 Desulfobacteraceae bacterium | reverse complement strand
GTGGTAGTTGACGCAGTGCTGGTATTATCAGGTGCTGTATTGACAAGCTTTGTAGGCGTTACCGGCCTTGTTCACAGGATGGCGCTTGACCAGTGCTTCCCAAGGTTCCTGCTCAAAACCAATAGGAGAGGCACGTTCCATCGGATAATCATCACATTCTTTCTTCTATGCTCCTCTATCTTAATAATTACGAGGGGAAGGCTGCTGTCTTTGGCAGGTGTTTATACCATAAGTTTCCTGGGGGTCATGACGCTCTTTGGAATTGGGAATATACTGCTGAAGATAAGACGTAAAGAACTCAAAAGAACCTATAGAGCTGGGTGGATAACGGTAATTGTAGCAATTTGTGCCACATCACTAGGCATAATTGGCAATGTGATTATCGATTATAATAACTTTGTATTCTTTCTCCAATACTTTGTGCCCACTGTTTTGATTGTGGTCATAATGTATATGAGAGTTCTTATACTTCGGTCTTTACTGAATGCAGCCAACTACATCATGACCAAGATGCTCGTGTGGCGCTCCATCATAATTGACGAAATGACTGCCCTTACTAACCAAAGGGTGATGCTGTTTGCAAGGGGGGGAAGGTTAGATAGACTTCATAAGGCGTTCATGTATGTAATGAAAAATGAGACGAGCAGGCGAATACTCTTGGTTCACCTCTATAGGTCAGAAGAGGAAAACCAAGAAAAGGAAATCAGTGAAGGTCTCAAGGCCCTAGCCCAGATTTTTCCCGAATTAGAGGTAAAGCTGATTGTGCGGAAAGGCTCATTCAGCCCACAAGTAATTGATAGCCTTTCAAATGAGTTCCAAATCCCAAAGAACAATATCTTCATAGGAGCACCTGAAGAAAAACATCCCTTTTCTGTGCAGGACCTTGGCGGTGTGAGAATCATTTTTTAAGAGGTGCGGGCTCAGGAAGGGAAAAATTTCTTAACAGGGAAAGAGAGATAACTGTTGGGACTTTTTTGGTGTTATGGCGGTGTTTTTTCGCTGAGATACACATACCTGGGCCGGCATATCAGGGTTTTTGCAGGCACAGACCAGACAGGTTATCCCATACTCCTTGCCGATCTCTTTGAATCGATCATATCCTTTTTTTCGCAATGAGAGAGGACAGAGCTTGGTCCTAGTAGATGTCCCCACTTCCACAATCCGTTGGGTCTCGAAGCAGCCCTCAAGCAACTTAAAAGCAGTTGAAGGCAATTCCCTTTTAAGCTGGTCGAATATGGCAGGCCTCAGGTGGAGGTAACTCAACACCACTTGCTCTACGCCCCTTCCTGCCAGTTCCTCAAAAAGTGACCGGATACCTTTTTCGTCATCAGTATAGAAAGGAATGATTGGGTCAATTCGGACCTGCACCTTAACGCCCACAGACTCAAGTCTCTCAATATTACTTAGCCGCTCTTGTGCTGTGGCTGCACCTGGTTCAAAGGCCCGATGGTATTCGGGAGAAATAGAAACAAGACCAATACCCGCGCTAATGAAATCTGTGTATTCAGAAAATAGTTCTATAAATCTATCAGGGATCCAACCCTTTGTGAGAAAAGACAGGGAAATCCCTCTCTCTAAGATCAGTCTCATTGCCTCATAGGTGATCTTCAATATGTCGGGGTGGCGCTGAAAAGAATCAGAAGCAGTGTTGAAGGCCACGTGTCGGACTGGGTAGTGCCTTCGCGGGCTATTGAGCTCTTTGCTTAGCCTTTCCAATAGGTTTGCATAAAGCATAACCCGCCCGCTCTGAGGCGCTGTCGAGTATCCCCTTGCGTAACAATACACGCATTGGAACTCACAGCCTCTCGTGACATTTAACGTATGTACATTGGAGAGGCATCCAAAACTGGTTCGGGTTAGAACAGGGCTCTTTCTGTCAACTCTGATCACCCTTATTTGCCCTCGTTTTGTCATTTTTCAATTCCAGTTAAAGGATACGCTCAGCGTTTCCACGAGTCAAATCAAAGGTGGTCTCTGCGATTGACGAATGGGTAAAGTTGGAGTATATTTAAATTTTTCCGGAGGCGGCACTCTCACCTTGCGCCCGTGCATGGCTTTGAAAAAATCCATCTCAAGGAAGACATTATGCATTCAGAAACCATTTTAGAAGAAAAAGACATACAGGGATGTATCCAGGCTATAGTAAAGAAGATTATCGAAGCTCACAAGGGTCTTGATGATGTTGTGCTAGTGGGCATTCGTACGGGAGGTGCATATCTTGCTGCTCGATTCCAGAAAGCCATAGCACAGCTTACGGGCAGGAAAGTGCCAATGGGGGTGCTTGATATCACCCTTTACAGGGATGATTGGACCCGCATCGGCCCCAGCCCACGCGTGGGTAAAACGGAACTACCCTTTTCAGTAGACGACAAAACGGTCATACTGGTGGATGACGTATTGTTCACTGGTAGGACAGTACGCGCAGCAATGGATGCCCTTGTGGACTATGGCAGGCCAAAAAAGATAGAGCTGGCAGTCCTAGTGGACAGGGGTGAGGAATACCGCGAACTTCCTATTTCTCCAAATTACGTGGGGGGCACGTGGCCCACAACTCCCGAGCAGACCATCAACGTGTATCTCCAGGAAGCAGGCTTTACAGATCACGTGACAATTGAAGAAAAAAGGGCGGCACAGGCATGAGAAAAAGGAAAAAGTCGAGGAAAAAGCGTTCCACTGCGCAGAGCCTAACACCTGAACAAGAGGCCGTTGTATCCTCGCTGGTTGCCTCACTTCCTAGCGCAGACGCCCAACAAGTAATATCCCAACTTTCTTCACCCTTGGTTGCAAGAGTTTTTTTGGAAAAACTCACACCTAAGGATGAAACCGTCATTGAGCTGGTTCTGGCTGTCTCTGAGGCCTTTCCTCAAAAAGAAGTGCAAAAAGCTGCGCGCAAGCTCCTGTTTAAATTGAAAACCAGGGGTTACAAAGTCCCCGAGATAAAGAAAGACCTCGACAGCGGTCCAATTATAAAACCTGTCATGGAAGAAAAGCCCGAGGCCTTGCTGGGTAGTTACGATTCTGCAGGAACGAGGGGCGTAATGGTGGCCATACCTCGCTTTCCAAAGGGTTTTGACGTGGCAATGGGTGTAATAAGCGAGGCGCAAGGGATGCTAGAGTTCTTTTATGGGGCCTACAGCAAAAAGGGAATGAAAGAATTCAAGCAGGCCCTTCAACAAAGCGACGAAATGACAATGGTAGAGACCTCTCTGGATCATGCAGCAACTGCCCTTGAAAAGGCTTACGAGGCAAACAAAGAAGCCTCAAATGACGCAGTCAAGGGCTACGCAGAGTTTCGCTCCCTATTGCTTGATAAGGCCAACCTACTTGGTCATCCTCCCATTTATGAGTCTGTTCCTGAGGGTGATATAGATACTGGTTTAGTGACAGAAACCAATCTCGAAAGACTTTTCTCTCATCCCTTGATGAATTCCTTCATAATTAGCAATGAAAAG
>DQZA01000092.1 GCA_011042035.1 Desulfobacteraceae bacterium | reverse complement strand
GAACTATTGCATGAGAGGGATTGGCGACTGGCTCCAGAGACCTATTTCGACATTATCTATGCGAAGACCGCGGTTTTGATATCTGCAGCGTGTGCGTGCGGAGGAATAATTTCAGGAGCACGCCCTGATGAAGTTGGCCAATTAGAAGGCTTTGGTACCAATATGGGAATCGCCTTTCAATTGATGGATGACATTCTTGACTATACCTCCACCGAGAAGGTCTTTGGCAAGCCTGTAGGAAAGGATCTAAGGGAAGGAAAGGTGACACTGCCCTTGATTTACACCCTTTCAACTATGACGCCTTCTGAGAGAGATGAAATCACTTTTTTACTTAATAGACCGGATAGGAATGAAGATGTCTACACTGAGATTATGGCCCTCGTAAGGAGCAACGGGGCACTCGCTCGCGTTCGGAATGAGGCGGAGGCGTATGTAAGAAAGGCGGCAGAGCAGTTAGATAGCTTTCCCCACTCAAAGGCCAAGGATAATTTATTGGAGCTTAATGCGTATATAGTAAATCGATCGTTCTGATCAGATTCTCAGGGCAAGATGATCTGAAGCTATAATGATTTGCCCATCGAAATTTTGTCTGCATGCCTTACCAATATCTGTTGCCAGGCATTCAGGGTAAAAATGGGTGAGTACCAGGTTTTTTACTCCAGCCTCTTTAGCTATAATTCCCGCCTCTGAGGGAGTGAGATGGCCTTGGACTTTTTGGCCCTCGGGAAATGAAGCCTCCAGTATGAGTACGTCAGATCCCTTTGATAATTCAATCAGATCTTCGCACAAGTCTGTATCGCTCGAATAAACGATGCTTTTACCCCCAGTGGTTTCCATTTTGATAGCAATACTTTCTTGTGTATGGGCTGTAGAGCATACCTTGAATTGGAGGTTCCTCCATGTGAAGATATTCTGTTCGCCTGGGTCCAGTTCCTTGATGTGGTATAGATTGGCGGGAAGGTCAAGATATGGGGCATATGCTTCCTGCACTTTGTTAATAAAGTTTTCTAACCCAGGAGGCCCGGCCAATAGGAAGGGCTTACGTCTATTTAATATCTTCGGGTACTTAGTAGCGAAGATAAAATGTACCAAATCCGCTGTATGATCGGGATGGAAGTGGGTAATCCATATGGCCTCCAGAAGGTGAAAATTTACCCCCAGCTGTGCTAGTGCCCTAAGGCTGCCGGGTCCTATGTCAAATATGAACGAGTGACCCTGGAAGCGTATAGCTATACAAGGGCTGCCTCTATGGGGTAAAGGCATGCCAGTCCCGGTGCCTACTAGAACAAGATATATTTCATCATTTAAACCCATTGATTTTTTCTCCTGCTATAATTTTGATAAACTAAATTTAACTAATTTGCCTATAATAAGCAGATAGAAGGTATCAGCTCAATATCCCGGGGCAAAGTGTCAGTCCGCAAAGCACCGCCAAATCCCCCCCCCTTGCAAAGGGGGGGACGCCAAAAACTTCCCCCTTTGAAAAAGGGGGGGTTGAGGCCTGCCCTGGCGCGACGGGGGATGCATTTTGCAAAAGAGCGCCATTGATACTACCAATGTGCGTGTTATGCAACACCTCGTTTTAGCCAGGTCTGGGCCAGGGGGGATTTTTCTAAACGGCCCCTGAATATTGAGCTATTACAGTATACCATGAATTTACAGAATCTAGCCATATTAGATTCTGTAAAAGCATAAGATATCGGCATCTTAACCCCTGGGAACAAGAATTATTTCAATTTTAGAAAACGGTAATGATGTTAACGGGTTAGCCTTCTAAATTTAAAAACAAAAAAAAGCCACTAGTTAATATTTTCTATATCTTTTTTCTTGACACGTACGTGAAATTCGATATAGAAATGCTTGTTCAAAAAAGCACAAAGTTATCGTGGTTGGGGGGAAAACAAAATAATTTTAGTTGGGTTCAAGCCCAACACCCATGATCCGTTTAAAGTTCCCTCGATACTTATCGGGGACAGGATTATGGAAACCCATTACTGTAAAAAGGAGGACTGCGTATGTCGAATCTTATCCCACCTCATGGCAAAGAAGAAAAATTGATGCCGCTCCTGCTCAAGGGAGATGAGCTTCAAGCCGAGATCAAAAAGGCCGAAGGGCTCAAATCCATTAGAATCACATCAAGAGAAACTTCGGACCTAATTATGATGGGTATTGGGGCGTTTACACCCCTTACCGGGTTCATGGGTAAGGCAGACTGGAAGGGTGTGTGCGATAACTTCACAATGGCAGACGGAACCTTCTGGCCCATTCCCATAACAGTATCCACCGACGATGAAGAGATAAAAGAGAGCGATGAAATTGCACTTATCGACGATGAAACCGGTACCCTTATGGCCACCATGCAAGTGGCTGAAAAGTATACCATTGATAAAGAGTACGAATGCAAAGCCGTATTCAAGACAACTGATACTGAGCACCCGGGTGTGCAGAAGGTCATGGCCCAGGCCAAATACAATCTTGCTGGCCCAGTAAAGGTTCTAAGTGAGAGCTATTATCCTGAAAAGTTCAAGGGGATCTACCACAGGCCTGAGGATAGCCGGAAGATTTTTGAGGAAAAGGGCTGGAAGCGGGTTGCCGCACTTCAGCTTCGTAACCCTATGCATCGATCCCATGAGTACCTTGCAAAAATCGCCGTAGAAATCATGGACGGAGTATACATCCACCAACTGGTGGGCAAACTGAAACCAGGGGATATTCCGGCAGACGTGAGGGTTCGCGCCATTCAAACCCTGGTGGATAATTATTTCGTCAAGGATACTGTGGTGCAAGGTGGCTATCCCATGGAGATGCGCTATGCTGGCCCACGTGAGGCCTTGCTCCATGCCACCTTCAGGCAAAATTACGGATGCAGCCACATGATAATCGGTAGGGATCACGCTGGTGTGGGTGATTATTATGGGCCGTTTGACGCTCAAAAGATTTTCGATGAGATTCCCAAAGGTGCACTCAAGTGCCAAAACCTTAACATTGACTGGACCTTCTATTGTTTCAAATGTGAGGGTATGGCATCAATGAGGACTTGCCCCCATGGAAAAGAGGACAGGCTACTGTTATCAGGAACCATGGTTCGTAAGACCCTATCAGAGGGCGGCGAGCTTCCTCCTCAATTCTCCCGCCCCGAGGTGCTCGAGATTCTAAAAGAGTACTATCAGAGTTTGGAAGAGAAGGTGGAGATCAAGCTGCATGGTGCAGCTACCGGTGAGGTAAAGAAGGACTAATGATGTTGGGCCTCACAGGCGTGAGGCCCTTTGTTGATGAAGAAGATCATAAAAGCCCAAATTAGAAAGGAGGTGTTGGTAAGAAGGAATCTGGGTGATTAACCATCAGAGGCACAAGAACTGTAAATCTGTTGAAATCAGGAGGTGTAATAATGCCAAGTTTTGTAATGGTAGAGAAGTGCGATGGTTGTAAGGGGCAGGACAAGACTGCTTGTAT
>DQZA01000057.1 GCA_011042035.1 Desulfobacteraceae bacterium | reverse complement strand
TACCCGGGCAAGATCCAGGTAGTCATCGTTTATCTGGCCCGTCCTGTGGGCGGAAAACTGTTTTCCGGCGAGGAGACCTCAGAGGCCAAGGTGTTTGCCACAGATCAAATCCCGTGGAAAGATCTTGCCTTTCAGAGTACTTTTGACGCCCTCAAAGACTATTGTGCGATGAAGGAGAGATAGATGAAACTGACCCCCATACAGATAGACAAGCTCACGGCAGAACAGAGGAAGTCCATAATGGAACGATCCATGGAAGACATTTCCTCTGTTTACGAGCACGTGAGGAAGATAGTGGAAGACGTGAGACAACGAGGCGATGCCGCCATACTGGAACAACCTGAAACCCGGGGACAGGACATCAGTGCCGCGGACCTGGAAGTAAAACCCACTGAGATAGAAGAGGCCTACTCCCGGGTTGATCCAAAAGTTGTTGAATGTCTCAAGGTGGCAGCGGAAAACATCACAGCGTTTCACCGCGCTCAGCTGGACAGGTCCATGTGGTCCGTGGAGGTTTGCAATGGGGTACTCGCGGGCAGGATAACTCGTCCGATGGACAAGGTAGGATGTTATATCCCCGGGGGTAGGGCAGTTTACCCAAGCTCAACTCTTATGACAATCCTACCGGCTAAGGTAGCGGGGGTTGATGAGATTGTGGCCGTCACCCCTCCTCTCAAAGGAATGAAGGTAAACCCATCCACCCTGGTGGCCGCCGACATTGCCGGATGCCACAGGATCTTTAAGGCAGGAGGCCCCTGGGGTGTTGCAGGCCTTGCTTTTGGAACTGAAACCATGCCTAAAGTGGACAAGATAGTGGGACCGGGAAACAAGTACGTGACCGCCGCCAAGATGCTGGTCTACGGAACCGTGGACATAGATTCTCCTGCGGGACCTAGCGAAGCCCTGATCCTGGCAGACGAGACTGGTAATCCCAGGTTCATAGCAATCGACTTCCTCTCACAGATAGAACACGACCCAGACTCGGCCGCCGTCTTGGTGACCACGTCCAGGGAAGTGGCCGAAAATGTCTGTGAGATCATAAACAGGGAATTTGAGACATTGGACCGCAGAGAAATTCTCGAGTCGGCCCTTACTAGGCACTCCCGGATTCTGGTGGCAAGGGACATGGACCAGGCCATCGAGTTTGCCAATGAATACGCTCCAGAGCACCTGGAGATCATGACAAGGGAGCCCTTCGTCACCCTGAATCGAATAAAGCACGCCGGTTCTATTTTCATGGGGCCATATGCGCCAGTGCCGGTGGGAGATTATGCCTCCGGAACCAACCACGTACTACCCACGGGCCAGTGCGCCAGGATGTTTTCGGGCCTTTCAGTGGATGACTTTATCAAGAAGCCCACCTTCCAGTACTTGAGCAAGGAAGGGCTCGAAGGCCTGAAGGACGTGGTTGTAACCCTGGCCGAGGCAGAGGGACTGCCGCTCCACGCGCGAGCCGTTAAGGAAAGATTCAAATAGCCTTAAAGGCGGGACAATGTCTTGATTCATTTGCGAAAGAATGCTAAACACATCGGACAATTTGACGAAATTGATAAAATCCGACAGGGAGGTAAAGAGACATGGCTGAGATCAAAGGCTATAACATGCCGGACGAGCTGTATTATCACGAGGAACACAGTTGGGCAAGGGTAGATGGAAACAAGGTGACCGTGGGTATGACTGACTTCTTTCAAAAAGAGGCAGGGGACATCGTATTCGTAGATCTGCCTGAAGAAGAAGACGAAGTTGAGCAGGGAGAGGTTTGCGGCAAGATTCAATCCAGGAAGTGGATTGGTAAACTGGTGGCACCTGTTTCGGGTGAAATTGCAGAAATCAACGAAGACCTTGAGGAGGATTGCAGCCTCATTAATACCGATCCTTACGGGAAAGGTTGGATACTTGTTATTGAGGCCAGCAATTTGGACGAAGAACTGGGCAACCTTATGCACGGTGTTGATACAGTTACTGAATTTATCGAAAAGGAAATCCAGAAGGCCGAAGAGGAAAAGGCAAAGGAATGAGCTAAAGTTAGGAGTGAGCTAAAGTGAGCTAGAGTTATGAGTGAGCTAGAGTTGGGAGTTAGGTGAAGGCCGAGAGTTCTTTAGCGCTGACAGTAAACGGACAACGGAAAACAGTTAACATATTCTGGCTACTGACTCCTAACTTCTGACTCTTTATCCGTGAACGGTCAATAGTGAACGGTGGACATGGTGACTTGGCGTCTATTTAAGGAAACATCGCGATCCCTTACAACCGCAGAGGGACTTGCCATAGACGACACCCTCCCGTGGGCGGTCTCCAACCTTGGCTCCCCGCCCATACTTCATTTATACACCTTCATTCCCTCGGTGATAGTGGGCAAATACCAGGATATCGAAGCAGCCCTAAAGCTGGACCGGTGTAAGGCCCGTGGAATTGAGTACAACAGGCGAAGCACCGGCGGTGGGACCGTAATCATGGGCCCCGACATCGTGGCCCTGGGCTTTGGCATCAACGTAGACCATCCCGGACTTAGAAAGGGTGTGGCCGGCGTGTTCGAATCCCTTAGCCAGGTGCTCATACTGGCCCTCAAGAAAGTGGGAATCAGCGCCTCGTTCAGGCCCAAGAACGATCTCGAGGTGCAGGGCAAAAAGATTGCAGGTCTTTCCGCTGCATCCGAATCCGGCAAGGCACTTCTTTTCCACACAAGCCTCCTCGTGGATTTTGACGTGGAGCTTATGACCGATATCATGAACACGCCCCTAATCAAACTGCACGACAAGGGTTACAACTGCTTCAGCCAAAGGATGACAGCAGCACGCTGGGAGCTGGGCAGGAACATGCAGGTGGCCGAGATGCTGGATGCCATCCAGGAGGCCTTTGAGGAGTATTTTGACATCCGCTTCAAGGCCGACACACCATCTGCCCGGGAGAAGGCCAAGATTCAGGAATTCATAGACACCCGATATACGCAACACGATTGGATATTCTCACACAAGCACCCGCGCTCCCGCATGGGAATAGGACAACTTAAGACAAAAGGTGGGTTGCTGGAAATTTATCTTTCTCTTTCGGGTGGCTCCATAGAGAACGTGGTCATCACGGGCGACTTCTTCTCCACCACCGAAAATGTTCAGAAGCTGGAAAATGCTTTAAAATGGACCTCTGCAAGGCCTGAGATGATAGAAAAAAACCTCGCAAGCGTTTGGGAAGATGAAATGATCTATGGGGTGGATGTGCCCACCCTGACGGCAGCCGTTCTCAAGGCCAAGGAAAATCAGGTGAGGCTATAGTGGTAGGAAAATAACATGCATGAGCAAGCAGTAAAAAGAAGCCCCCAGTACACAAAGATCAGTCACGCCTCGGCCATATCCCTCGGCCTAATGGGTGGGAGGATGTACAGGGGGGCAGTGAACAAGTGTGTAAACCTCCTCGTTCATTATCCAGAGGGTTGCTCGGCAAACTGCGCCTATTGCGGGCTGGCAAAAAAGAGGCCAGGGTCATATGAAGAAAAAAGTTTCATCCATGT
>DQZA01000102.1 GCA_011042035.1 Desulfobacteraceae bacterium | reverse complement strand
TAGAACTTCGGATTGTGAGCCTGAGGGACCCGCACCGAGCGAATCCAGATCATAGTAAACAGCTACCCCTCCTGCCGAACCAACACCAACACCTTCAGCTCCACTGGCAAATTCTACGCCTCCCCCAGCCAGGTTCTTTCGACCAGTACGATTGACATCCACATCCACGTTGTACCCTCCCAGTCTGAATCTAATGTCTTTATCGGTATCATGGGCATCGTAGCCCATTATCTCTCTGTAAAAAGTTCCCGTTGAACCTAGATAGGTTATTCCAGATATGGAAGTTTCTGCACCATCATCAATTAATTGGGATATTACCTTTGGTACCGTAAAGACTCCGCTATCAGCATGGTAAAAGGCTGCCCTATGGAACGTATCATTTTTAGAAACATCAACATCAGTGTCCGTTGTCCTAGTTATCCCTAATCCTAAGAGAGTCAAGAGCACCATGACCATCAAAGCAATGACTAGAGCAGAGCCTTCTTGATTGTTTTTCTTTTTTCTATTCAAGACATAGCCTCCTACAGCTACCTTGGCCATATTCTTATATGATGCGAGGGATCACCCTTTCCATGCTTACGCTTCCTTGTATGCCATAAAGCTGCCATGTAACTATCACTCTTACTGTTTTGGTGTTAGTTATGGGAAAGTTGTCTGCTACATTCCAGTAGATCGTATATGCGCCATTAGTCACTCTATTGTCCGCATCTCCCTGGGTAGAGGGGTCATTATCGAACTCAGTATCACTTAGACCCAATTGTCCATCCCCATCCGCATCTGCTAGCAAGGGATCTGACCATGAAAGGGTGACTAGCTTCTCAATGCGGTCGGCGGCAAGAGTGGCAGCCCTGGTCCGGGTATCGGCTATTACGTTACTGCGACTGGCCGCAGCCTGCATTGATGCAATAGCGAGTATCCCAATGCTCAGTATTGCAATGCCGACCAGGGCCTCTAGTAGTGAAAAACCTTTACAGTCCTTTGCATAAACTCTGTTTTCCTTATTCTTCGAGAGTTCCACTTTCCTATCCTTGCCTCTATAACCCAAGATTCCTACAACGTACTTCAGAAGTAAGTCTCCTCCTTCGGAAATGATCGTTTTGTGCAACAAGAATCACCGTACCTTGTTGATTCGCATAGCTTTGGGTGTCGGTGTATCCCTTGTCTGCTTTGGCGGTTCTGGCTACTATGGTAATCTGTACAGATCTGATATCAGAAAGATTCGCAGTAACAGCCCCGTTTTCATCTAAATACACAAAATTCAATGCATCAATATTCTCGGCTAGCAAGACATTGTTCCGTACTAAATCGGTATCTCCGTCCCCATCTGAGTCAGCGAGGGAGAATGTGACACTTTCATCTGTATCCGAAGTATCTCCGTCCGCGTTCAAATCCTGGGTAATGGTAATAGAAGAAGAGCCGGCGTTTGTGATCCCGGCATTGGCGCTGTTGGTAGGATCGTATCCAGCCATCCGAATTTCTTTTTCCATCACCGCTATCCCGGCCCTAATATTTTGCACCATATATGATATCTCGCTGACCCTCGCATAAGACCTCTGACTGGATGCGTAAGTAGCGTAAATGGCCGATATGACGATTCCAAATACCGCGATTGCCACCAATAACTCTGGTAACGTGAAACCTTTATCTCCATGGATCTTGTTCGCTCTCATTCCCACCTCGATGCATTTGTGTTCCATTTACGCAAGAGAATTATTCCCGTGGCCCTAGTGCCTATTCCATAGGTATTGCCTTTACTATTTTGAAGATAAACATATCCCCTATTGGCAAAGCCTGAAGAATTGAACACCACCAGATCATTTGTGTAAGAGACATCGTCGGTTGGAGGGGAGCCATTTCCTGGGATATCGTCTGTTGCAACCCCGTGCCCGAATGAAATGTTGTTGCCATAGTCAGAAAGAGTTATGCTCTTCTCAATTGAGTTGTCACTGGTGGTACTCCAATTTCCGTCACCTCCTGGGTCAGAACACACAAGGTATTTCTGCGCCCCTGCCGTAACGTCAAATACCACAGCCCACTGGGTATTGCCTTTTATGGCCCTAGTTCTCGCCCATTGCATTGTGGAAAACAGATCTGTGGCCGCCCTTTTTAAACCGGAATCAGCAACCCACACAGAAAAGGCCGGAATTGCTAGGCCAAGCATAACCGCCGAGATTCCGAGGGTAACTATGAATTCAATGGTGGTAAATCCTCCGGATTTGCCTTTCATATCTTTCTCCTTGCGGTTTGGAAACGATTCACACGGGTATCGCCCTTGTACACTCTATCATTGAGATTATCGGCTTTAGATGGGTGAAACTTGAGCTTAGCGGCACCACAACTAGAAATCTCTTGACACAAAGATAAGTTATCCTTTTAATAGCGGGTAAGCTCTTGGCTAGCTGGAATATAAACGGATACGAATCCATCCATTAACGAGTTGACCATGGGGCGATTCAGTATGGCCCTGTTGTTAGGTCATCTAGCCAACCTCAGAAACCATTAACGATAATGCACATGAGTGAACGAGACCTGCATGCCTGGAATCGAATCCTCCGGGGGGAAACAGGATTCACCATTATGGAGATCGTGTTCGTGGTCTTGGTGCTTGGCGCTATGGTGGCCATTGCTATACCAGCCTTTTCCAATTGGTTGCCCGCATACCACCTGAAGGCAGCCTGCCAGGACCTGTTCGGAAGCCTTCAATTGGCAAAGGCAACTGCCATGGGAAAAGGAGTAAATTGCACCGTTTCTTTCAATCAACCTGTTAACGACCAAACCTTTGACTACGTAGTTTTTTTGGACACTGACGGTGATCTTGAATATGATCTGGGTGAATCCATCCTGGTGAAGCGAAGCTGGGGTAAAGACAATTTTCCAGGCATATGGTTTGATCCCTCTCATGGCGGA
The DNA here is from genome assembly GCA_011042035.1 of Desulfobacteraceae bacterium. Classification (GTDB taxonomy): domain Bacteria; phylum Desulfobacterota; class DSM-4660; order Desulfatiglandales; family Desulfatiglandaceae; genus B111-G9. Next base: position 604 of record DQZA01000102.1, on the reverse strand, counting down.
GGAGATGGTTTGACATTCTCAAATAATGATAAGGGCATTCCAGCCATTTCCTTTCAGGCTAGTGGGATCCCCATTAGCAACAGTGGTGGCCTGGGAATGGGTACTGCCTATGTGACCAATAGCAAAGGAATGGTCGCAAAAGTGGTAGTCTCTTGCTCCGGGAATATCCGGGTTGAATAGGTGCTCAAGCAGTAAAGGTGTTTACATATTTGCTCCGAACACACTTCAATATCTTCAACGAGGTTAGATCAAACACTGCGGGTTTTACTCTGGTGGAACTGCTGTTGGCGATGGTTTTGGCAGGTGTGGTCACGGCGGGAATTTATTCCCTCTATAGATCCCAGCAACGGTCATTTGCCGCTCAGGACGAGCTCTCCCAACTCCAGGCCAGGATGCGCGCGGCTCTGTATTTTTTGGAAAGGGATATATCCACAGCAGGTTGTGACCCAACAGGTACTGCGGGCGCGACCATTCTCTATGCAGACTCTAGTGTCATAAGGGTGACAGAAGATAGAAATTCCAATGGTGATGCAACGGAATATAATGAAGACATCACCTATTCCCTTTACACTTCCTCGGGCATAAAAAAGCTCGGGAGAAAGAC
>DQZA01000143.1 GCA_011042035.1 Desulfobacteraceae bacterium | reverse complement strand
CTCTTTTATAGGGGTCATATCCTTTACAACCGCTATTAGTGAACGCTTGGATCGGTATTTAAAGATTTTTCCAGACAGCAGCCCATGAAACACTCGACCATCCCTCAGCCTAAAGGGTACCTCAAGGCTATCGACCTTACCGTCCTTTTCCAAGTGTTTTACAAGTCTGTCTCTATCACCTTTATCATATAGATTGAGATCAAAGGGGGTCTTGCCGAGCGCCTCCTCCTTGCTATATCCCGTATATTGGCAAAATGCCTGGTTAACATAGATGTACCGGCCTGTCTCGAGATCCGATATGGTTACGGGATCAGGAATGGACTCAAAGAGAAATTTTACCTCCTTGCTCGCTGTCTCAAGTTCCTCGTCTGCATTTCTCCGCCTGGTGACATCCAAAAAATTACCCAGGGACGCCCGTCTTCCCTCGTAGATTATAGAAACGACCTTTTCCTCAATCCACCTGATGTCCCCTTCTTTGGTTATTATTCTAAACTCGTATGGCGTGTGACTGAGGCCCTTGAGCATTAATACTGCGTTCTTTCTCACACCTTCCAGATCATCTGGATGTACCAAATCGCTCGGCTTCTTGCCCATGAGCTCTTCATCGGTGTAGCCACAAATCCGCTTAAATTCGGGGCTGACCATCTTGAAAACGCCATCCTGGACAATATAGATTCCTAAGGAGGGAGATGCTAATAGGGCTGAGCAGAATTCTTTGCTCCACCCTCTTTCATGGCATGGGTGGTCTGTTTGTGTGCCCCTTATGCTGTGCTTTTCCACCTGTTCCATGGCATCACCTCAACAAAAAATTTCATTCCAACTGCATTTCGGCAATATCCATGCCAGCACCCTAGTCCCTTCAGGTAACTTCCAATTCTAGCTCACTCTAGTCACTTTAGATCACTCTTAACTTTAGATCACTCTAGTCACTTTAGCTCACTCATAACTCTAGCCCACTCTAGTCACTATAGCTCACTCATAACTTTCTTCATTTCTATCTGTCAACCATACGACAAGGGTGCCAGTTTGGTGACACTTAGTGACCAACCGCAGGGTCTGCCCAATTGGGAAGGGATCAAGTGGGGTTAGCGCTGGATCTTACCAGAGAGGAGAAATTAGTATGCCTGCCATAGCCATCCCGCCTGACCGTCATTGGATATTTGCCTTTTCTCGTGTCTCACGCCTTATTATATCCCTCTTGGGATAGGGGATCTGTATCCCTTGCTCTTCGAATACCTTTTTGACTCTATGCGTTACGTGGGATATTGTATCAATCCTCCTCCTCGGATCACTGATCCATACCCTCGCCTCCAGATTAACAGAAGACTCTCCAAAACTCTTCACCACCACCTTCATAGGTGGGTTCCTCATTACCCAGTCAAGCTCGTAGGCGACATTGGTTATTCCCTCCTTTCCCTTGTTTACGTCTGCCTCATAAGTTATTCCTATTGGGATTCGCACCCTTATTTCCTTGGTTATGGTTGTATGGTTGATGATGTCGCGCTTCATGATTTCGTTATAAGGAATCGTACCGCCATGCTCTCGGCAGCCCTTACACCATGCAGCGTCCTTCGGGATCCCAAGGTTTTGGGCAATCTTGCTCCTCAGGGCCTCATCGTTCTTCGCTAGATACATAGGGCAATTGAAGCAGTCCAGTCCACAGGGTGAGGTTAGGTGAAGATAGTTCATGGCATGGCCCTCCTTTGAACGCAATTTAGCACACCACTGGAGATATACCCAAAGCTAAGTCCAAAGTCCAGAAAATGAAGATCTTTATCCCACCTCCCAGCGGGCAAAGTGACCGCACTGCTGGGTAAAGGCAATTACCGATTCCAATTTCTCCTTTGCACGGCCCGAATCAATTGACTCCATTGCCCTTTCTACTCCTGAAATGAAGTCAGGATCAAGACCTGCTGCTACAAACGCTGCCGCGCCATTCAGCAAGATCATCTCCCGCCTGGGCCCTGATTCGCCATCCAGTATGTCTCTAATGATGCGTGCATTCTGCAGAGCGCTTCCGCCGGTTATTTCATGGGGGGCGGCTCTCCTAAGGCCAAATTCCTCCGGTTCCATCTCAAATGTCTCCACGCAGCCATCCTTGAGGTGAGAAAGACGCGTAGGCCCACAAATGCTTATCTCATCAAACGTACTTTCGCCACATACCACGAAGGCCTCTCTTGTTCCTAGGCGCCCCAACACCCGTGCTATCTTCTCTGTGAGTTCCGGGGAATACACACCCAGGACCTGTACGTTCGCCCCTGCCGGGTTAGTCAGAGGACCAAGGAGATTAAATATGGTCCTAATGCCTATCTCACGGCGTGGACCTGAGGCGTATCTCATGGGGCCCTGGAAAAGTGGAGCATAAATGAAGCCAATGCCTATCTCGTTTATGCATTGCTCCACCATGGCCACATTCATATCAAGGTTAACGCCCAAGGCCTCAAGTACATCGGCACTGCCGCACCGGCTGGAGACTGCCCGGTGGCCATATTTTGCCACCTTTACCCCCGCACCCGCGGCCACGAACGCAGTGGCGGTGGACACATTAAATGTATTGGTGCCATCTCCTCCTGTTCCACAGGTATCCAAAATGGTCTCTTCATCAATGTTGATCTCGTCCCGGTCAAGGCTCAAGTGACCGTTTCGTACATTGACCTTTTTGATTTTTGCTCGTATTGCCCTTGCCGCCCCCACTATCTCGTCCTCTGTCTCTCCCTTGAGCCTCAGAGCGGTGATAAATGATGCGATCTGGGCCGGTGTCGCACGACCCGATATAATTTGCCCCATAGCCCCTTTCATCTCCCCTTCGGAAAGGTCCTGTCCCGATACAACCTTTAAAATTACCTCTTTCATAGTCTTGCCCTCCTTTTGTTTTAGTAAACGCAAAAAAGGCCGGGAGCCTTCGGGGCCCCACGGCCTTTTCTTATTTCAAGACAAAAAAACCGCGGGGCCACCCGAGGTGACCCCACGGTTTTTGCCTTATTTATTAAATCACAGCGGTGGGATCACCTCACAGAGGAGACACCACCACCATGAAAAACCGGCATTTACCATAGCAATATTTCGATCCCCCACATTCATGACTTCATTGCTACGAAATCTCTAGCCCCATGTCAAGCATAAATCAGCACTTCCTGCTCCATGTTTGCTCAAAGTCTCCATCCTCGGGTTTTCCCCTTGGAGCCTTGGATTTTTCATAAGCGCCCTGGAGTTGATTACCCTGCATTTCAGCCTGGATGTGCTCAGGGTGTTCGGTACCTAGCGGCAGTACGGGAAAGTCAAGGAGATAATAAACCGGATAAATGATGCTGCGGTCAACAACAGGCCCCTTGAGATTCTATATTACACCATGAGCCGTAAAAACAAGTTCGCCGCTAACACCTACTACTGGGCCAATCCCAAGGAGAGTTCCAGAACCTTTTCTCCTTTCTTGATACATGTTCATCTTCGTTCAAAGCTGGCAACGACCCGGCTGTGGCATACGAGCACATTGGCTGAGGAGCTTGAGGTGGCGGATGCCGATGAGGATGAATT
>DQZA01000252.1 GCA_011042035.1 Desulfobacteraceae bacterium | reverse complement strand
GTTAACTGGTTCAGGATGAAGTTAAATAGCTTTGGATCCTTCACAATCGTTATTTGAGAACGAAGTTCTTCCTTGGGCAACCCCACCCGCAAGGGATATTGTTCGTGATATTGAGATATCCTTCCCAGGATTTCTTTTCTGACTTTATCCATGTACTCGGAATGAATCAGCGTCCCCCTCTCTTTGTCCACTTCAATGAGTTGTTTCTTTGCCTGAAGAGGAGCTAGTGCTTCATTCAGTTTTTTCTTGCTTAGATTACTGAGAAACTGAAGGGTACTGCGTTCTACTCCGTGAAAACGCTCCATTTTCACAAATTCTTCAACGGCTTGTTCCATAGTGCCTTCGTGAAGAACCTTTAGTTCATTTAGCAGTTCATCTGAAAAGCGTTTTTTCTTCCTCGGCAAAGGATGAAGTACAGTCCCGCCGCCAATGGTCCGCACTGGCGAATAGCTTCTGAGAACAAATCTATCGCCTCTTAGGACTGCTGTTGGAGAATCGAGCCTAATTTGGGCAAAACAGCTTTGCCCGGGCGCCAGCTCATCCCTATCAAGGAGGACAACCGTACCTAAGATCTCTGATGTTCCAGTGTGAAACCTGGCCTTTGCCCTGTTCTTGAGTTTCTTGGGAGCACTCGCAAGGAGATTGAGGAACACATCCACCATGAAGGTGGGCCGCAGGGAATCGGCAGTGGCCACCACGTCTCCCCGTTTTATGGAGGATTTTTCCACCCCCTGGAGGTTAATGGCGGTCCTGAGGCCGGCCCTGACCTCCTCCATGTCACGGTTATGGACCTGTATGCCTCGAATTTTCGAAGGAATCTCCTCTGGGTATATAGTCACCTCATCGCCGACCCGGATTCTTCCAGATACCGTGGTGCCCGTCACCACTGTTCCAAAGCCCTTGATGATAAAAACCCGGTCAATTGGGAGCCTGAAAAGATGGCCCACCTCCTTCTCAGGAATGTCCTGGACCAGCTTATCTAGAGCCTGCTTTAGTTCCTCAAGGCCTTGTCCGGTAACGGAGGAGACCTCCACGATTGGCGCCCCCGCCAGAAATGTGTTGGAAAGGTATTCCGAGACATCCTCACGCACCAGCTCAAGCCAGTCCTCTTCCACCATATCTATCTTGGTCAGCACCACCAGGCCGTGGCGGATGCCAAGCAATTCACAGATTTCAAGGTGCTCCCTAGTCTGAGGCATTATGCCCTCGTCTGCAGCAATAACAAGGGCCACCAGATCAATCCCGGTGGCTCCAGCCACCATATTTTTCACAAATTTCTCATGCCCTGGCACGTCCACTATACCGATAAGTTTACCCCCGGGCAGCTCCAAATGAGCGAACCCCAACTCAATAGTAATTCCTCGCTCCTTTTCTTCCTTGAGCCTGTCAGTGTCAATGCCGGTAAGGGCCCTGATAAGAGATGTTTTTCCATGGTCGATGTGCCCAGCAGTACCCAGTATGATCTGCTTCATGAAGAAGCCCCCTTTTTCTCGATACTATCTGTATACAAATAGGAGCAATGAGACCTGGTGTCAAGCTTACTGCACCTTCTCGGCTGATTTTGCCTTGACCCATCTGCATTCATTGGGTTTTTTAAGCATGGTATGGTTGACACGGAGAAGACAGAGATTATATTTCTTGGCCGTGGAAGATGTGCAATATGGCAGGAAGGCTAAAGAGCAAATAAAACCAGGTTGACCAAGGGTCAATACTTTGATATAAAAATTAACCAGAGGTTATGTTGATAGCTGAATGCTGAAAGCGCAAAGCTGAAAGGTTTTGAGCGAGGTAACTGTTCCCCGGTAGCTCAGCAGGTAGAGCGGGTGGCTGTTAACCACTTGGTCGGCAGTTCGAGTCTGTCCCGGGGAGCCAAGAAATAAACAAGGGGCTTTTTGGCCCCTTTTTTTATTCTCGATTTTCTGCTTCAGGCGGGGTGAACTTGCCCCTTTTTACTTGACATTTTGCATTTGAAATGCATAATTTACACCCAAAGATTCTTATGACTAATCCCTATATCAAAAGATCCCTGGAGCCTATCCTTAAGAAAGCTGCTGCCGAATTCCCGGCTGTAGTGCTCACTGGACCGCGCCAATCCGGGAAAACAACACTTCTTCAACAGCTGTTTGGAAGACATTACCGTTACGTTTCTTTGGAGCCTCCAGACGTTCGAGCCTCCGCAGAGATAGATCCACGTACCTTTCTCGAATTGAATCCACCGCCAGTAATATTTGACGAGGTGCAGTATGCCCCTGGAATACTCCCTTACATAAAAGAGAAAATTGATGCAAGCCGCCACAGAAAAGGACAATTCTTGTTGACTGGTTCGCAGAACCTCTTACTAATGGAAAAGGTGACTGAGTCATTGGCAGGCCGTGCTGCAATACTTCGCCTTTTCCCCCTTTCAAGGCGGGAGGCCGAAGGTAGAGCCCAACGTCCTCTCCCATGGGAGTTCCTCCCCCAGTTGTCCCCAGAAAAATCTTTTGCCTATGGGGAACTTTGGAAAGGATTCTTGAGGGGTTGGTACCCGGAACTCATCGCAAATCCCATGCTAGATGCAAACATGTGGCATGGGAGCTATGTCCAGACATACCTGGAGCGGGACGTACGTACACTTAGGCAGATTGGAGACTTGTCCCAATTTCAAAATTTTCTCCGAGTCCTGGCGGCGAGGAGCGCCCAACTCCTGAATTTGACTGATGTAGCGCGGGACCTGGGCGTGGCGGTAAACACGGCCAAGGCATGGCTCTCTGTGCTTGAAGCCACGTACCAGGTGATTGTACTTCGTCCGTATTTCGCGAATGTTGGCAAGCGGCTAGTCAAGACCCCCAAAGTCTATTTCACGGATGTTGGCATCCTTTGTTACCTGGCCGGTCTAAAAGATCCCAATCATGCGGCTTCTGGTCCCATGGGAGGCGCTATCCTGGAGACTGCTGTCCTCTCCGAAATCGTCAAGGCCCTTACCCATCGCGGTATTGATCCCCAAGTTTACTTCTGGCGGACCATGGCCGGAACAGAAGTGGATTTCGTAGTGGTGACCGGGGGAGGGCTCGTTCCCATTGAAGTGAAGCTATCGGCAACTCCGCGCCCGGCCATGGCCTCTGCAATAAAAACTTTTCAAAAGGATTTTGGAGACAAGGCATTGCCAGGTTATGTTGTGCATCCAGGCGATATGATGCTTCCTCTTGGCCCGGGTGTGACAGCCCTTCCGTTTGCCCTGTTGTAATTTATCAATACGTCCTTTGCACCTGCCATTAGCCTGCGATTTAATGGAATCTAGGTCCATATTTTTATCATAGGCTATTAGCCAGGACCAGACTTCGGGAAAAACCAGATGTGCCAGCACCGCCAAATGAGAAACCCTAAAGAAAGGCCACTTTTTAATAATAGTAAGTCTACCCTAGGCATAGTTGAGGGGAGTTATGGCCCAAATGATTGGGTCAGAGAGATACGGGATCGGTGCTTGTCGGCAAAGGTGCCGTTCTTTTTCAAGCAATGGGGAGGGGTCATCAAGAAGAGGAACGGTCGCGTCCTGGACGGCAGAACATGGGACCAAATGCC
>DQZA01000060.1 GCA_011042035.1 Desulfobacteraceae bacterium | reverse complement strand
GCCACGGCAAAGCCAAACAAAAGAAAGTATAGCGCTACAATTGCGACAAGCCAAATCCCGAGTTTTCGTTGTTCAGTTAAGACTCTCATCATATTTTCTCCAATATCTCCGGGTGCTGATCACTGAAAATTCCAGCGGCCTACTCAAGCATTGCAGCCAGTATTTTCGAATCCGCAACAGGGCTCTTGCACCAAAACCCCTCGCAGAGATAAGCCGTAGCCCTTCGGCCTTTAGGTTTATACATTACGAATCATTCGAAAGGCCTCGTCCCCCCGCGGGTACCAGTCCACGGCATTATATGCATGCTGCAAAAGGTAGGGACTCTTCTCCGAAATAAGCCTGTTTGGCACTCCCATCGATTCTCCGTCCATTGCTTTTTTCTTTTTTTCTGCAATTATGCTATAATTTTTTATGATAACAAAAAAAGTCGCAAATAGGGAAACAATCAAATTAGTTAGTGCTATTTTACCGGCATGTTGCCTGATCACCAGTACCCCTTATCAAGCCCGGTTTGTATTGACTTTCCACGTTAAATCGGCTACCTGAAAAGTACATTTTTTCACAAGTGAGGCAGCCCATGGAGGACATCCAAAACCATAAAGATTATAGAAACATAGACATCGATCAGGTAGGGGTCAAGGGTATCAGGTATCCCATCACGGTTCGTGACAAGGACATGGGCAAGCAGCAGACCGTCGCAGAGATCAATATGTACGTGAATCTGCCCAGAACTTACAAAGGTACCCACATGAGCCGCTTCGTAGAGATTCTCAATGAGTACAATCGCCGGATATCCATCCAAAATTTCTCGGATATCCTCGAAGAAATGAAAAAAAGGCTAAACGCCGAAAGCGCCCATATGGAAATCACCTTCCCCTACTTCATCAACAAACCCGCCCCTGTCACAGGCACCGAGGGCCTCATGGAGTACAGGTGCACCTTTAAAGGATCCCTTAACAGCAAAGGAAGCGACCTGATCGCTATGATTCATGTGCCCATCTGTACCCTTTGCCCGTGTTCCAAGGAAATAAGCAATTATGGCGCACACAACCAGCGGGGCGAGGTAAGGCTCCAGGTTCGATTCAAGAAATTCGTTTGGCTTGAAGACCTAATTAGGCTGGTGGAAGACTCTGCATCGTGCGATGTCTACTCGGTGCTCAAGAGGGAAGATGAAAAGTACGTAACGGAAAAGGCATATGACAACCCGCGCTTTGTGGAGGATATTGTAAGAGAAATTGCCCTCAAGTTAAACAATGACCCTAATATCACCTGGTTTGCGGTGGAATCGGAAAACTTCGAATCTATCCATAATCATAATGCGTATGCGTATGTGGAAAAACACAAGAACAGGTGTAAGGCGTGAGGCGTAGGGTATTAGGAATAATGGAATGTTGGAATATTGGAATACTGGGATAGTTGGATAGTTGGATATCGACCTATGGTTTTCTTTCGAAACCTATCGTTCCATTATTTCCTGAATTATGGGACAGCGGCCAATCATTATGGCAATTTGTCGGCCCCCCCGAACAACATAGTCGGAATTGGAGGAAATCATGAGCGAAGATCTCAAAAAGATGTACCGCACTGTAATGGACGACCACTTCCCCCTTGAAATGAAGATATCCTTTGGGGACCAGGAATTGGTTTACAGGAAACGCTCATGGAAAATAAGAGACGAAAAAACCGGAGAACTAATCGAAAAAGGATTGCGTTACGGAGAAAACCCGGGACAGGAAGCCGCCCTCTACGAGCTTGTGAATGGGAATCTGGTACTGGGCGGTTGTGAATTCATACGCCCTGGCCTGGGACTGGTTTCTGCCTTGACCGAAGATGACATGATCCAGAGCGGCAAGCACCCGGGCAAGATCAATCTCACTGACGTGGACAATGCCCTTAATATAATGAGATACCTTGAGCAAAGGCCAGCGGTAGTAATCGTAAAGCACAATAACCCGTGCGGCGTGGCTTACGGTGAAACATTAGCGCAGGCCTATGATAGGGCCAATGTGGCAGATCGCATTGCTGCATTCGGGGGATGTGCCCTTTTCAACAAGCCCATGGACAAGGAAACAGCAGGGCTTGTATCTCAAAACTACTTGGAGGTAGTGGCCGCCCCGGACTATGAGGAAGGCACCGTTGACATCCTGGCCCAAAGGTCCAACCTCAGGATAATCCGGGTGCCTAAAATGGACAGACTATCAGAGTATGCTGCCTTGCGTTTCGTGGACTTCAAGAGCCTCATAGACGGGGGCATCATTGTGCAGCAGTCTCCCCTAAACCGCATCCGAACCGCTGAGGATTTTACCCTTGCAAAGACAGAATATCAGGGAAAGACATACGTTATCGAGCGAAAACCCACGGAAAAAGAGCTGGCTGACATGCTGTTTGGCTGGCAGGTGGAGCAGGGAATTACTTCCAATTCCGTAATCTACGTAAAAGATGGCGTGACCGTTGGTATTGGTACCGGTGAGCAGGACAGGGTGGGAGTAGCTGAGATTGCCATTTTCAAGGCCTATACGAAATACGCCGATGCCCTTTGCTTTAGAAGGCATGGAATCCCATATAAGGACCTCCAACTCCAAGTGGAAAAGGGCAAGAAAAACAGGGCCCTTCTTGAGGAAATAGACGAAGAAACAAAACGAAATAAGGGAGGCCTCATTGGTGCTTGTATGATTTCTGATGCCTTCTTCCCCTTTCGCGACGGGGTTGATGTGGCCATACGCGAGGGCATCACTGCCGTGGTTCAGCCAGGGGGCTCCTTAAGGGACTTTGAGGTGATTCAGGCGTGCAACGAGGCAGAACCCAAGGTTACCATGGTTTTCACAGGACAAAGGGCCTTTAAGCACTAAAACAACCTTAGCTGTTCATGAACCTTGCCCCTTGGTCTCCAATCCGAACGCTTGAGCGGAGAAATCAGTTTACCAGGTATCCTTTGAAGGAACCGAGAAGGGTCTGCTTTGAGTGGCCTACCATTTAGGTTCCTGTGTCTTGCCCACGAAAGAACCAATATCCTTTCAGCCCTAGTCATTCCCACATAAAACAGCCTCGCTTCCTCTGCATCGTCCTTGCCTCCAAACAGCGTGCAAGGTATGAGCCCGTCTTCGCAACCCACTATGAACACCACTGGCCACTCAAGCCCCTTTGCCCCATGAAGTGTCATAAGGGCAACCTTATCTCCAGCCAGCAGCACATGATCAATGCCACGGTCCAGGCAAACCATCTCGACAAATTCTGCCAGAGCCCCCCTATGCTCTTTGGCAATCAATGAAAAGCGCCTAATCGCCTCCTCCCCTTCCTCCGGTAGGTCCCCCCAGTCGTGGCTGTCCACCGCCCATTGGACAATCTTTTCAACTGATCCGTCGGGTAGTTCAATTTCATTTACTGCCTCAGGTCCCTTAACGTTGTGTTTCCTTTTGAGCTCCCTGTAAACCTCCCTATAATATATGTTCTCAGGATTCGAAATGAACTGAAGAAAGCGCCATACAACGTTTACCGGAAAATGTTCAATCAATGGAACATCGCCCGAAACAATAAAAGGGATACCACGGCGCTCCAGGGCCTCTTTGAGAGCAGTAGCCTGGGAGTTAAGCCT
>DQZA01000219.1 GCA_011042035.1 Desulfobacteraceae bacterium | reverse complement strand
GAATAGGTCAGAGCACGAATAGGCCGTGAATCCATCTTGCTTCCCATGGAAAGAATTATAATTGATTGAATCTCTTATACAATAGTTACCGTGATCACGTCATCAAAAAATCATATTGTAGTGACAATCTCGGAGTTTCGTGGCATACTAATAAATCTTTTACAGTCTCACCTGCCTGACGTAGTAGGCTTTTACAAAGAGGGGAGAAGGGATTCATAAGGAAGAAAGGATGCTTCACTATAGCTCTTGACTGAAAAACATTGCCCGAACGGTGCGAAAAAACATGACAGATAGCGAGTGTGTACTGTGGTCTAGGCTGCGAAGGAACAGAGTATAAAAGGCAGAACAGTATATCCGACTTCACCAAATGGGGGGCAAGCGTCAAGGGGGAAAGCTTAGGTTCCCCCCTTTTCTAAAGGGGGATAGGGGGGATTTATGAGGCATTAAAGCAAAAGAAGAAAGGAGAAACGCCGAGTGAGTAGAGATGATCTGATACAGTTGGAAGGAGTTGTCACCAAGGCCATGGGCGGAGGTATGATGGAAATTCAGTGCGAAAATGACCTCACCATAAGGGGGGTACTCTCGGGTCGAATGAAGAAGCATCGTATTAAAGTTTTGGTAGGCGACCGGGTTCAGGTAAGTGTCTCACCTTATGACACGACCCATGGGATCATCACGTACAGATTTTGAGCGGGAAGTGTAAAATTTTAAGGCCGGGGGTAGTTGACTAGGTGTGTGGATATAGCTAGAGTAGCCACATGACCGGAGGGCAGGTATGGAGACCGTAGGGATTAGGGAGCTTAAAAACAGACTTTCGGCTTATGTTCAGCTAACCAAATCAGGGCACACCGTTATTATTACCGAAAAAGGGAAACCGGTCGCATTACTTAAGCCATTAGGGCCTGGTGATCATCCTGAGAGTGAGACAGTGGAGCATAGGCTTGCCTTGCTTGCCAACAGGGGTTTGATTCGTTTGCCATTGTCAAAAATAAGGGAAGTGCCTGAGCCCATAGCGCTCAGTGGAGGAGAGCTCGTATCCACGGCAATATTGGAGCGATGATGTTGTATATGGGTCTGAGCGTTTGGTTATGAAATATCGAATAAGGGCCTTCGATGCCATTCACCTAAGCTCCGCCATTTTTTCAGAAAAAATACCAGCCTAAATCTCAATTTCGCATGTGCTGATCTCAAACTCCTGGATGCAGCAAGTAAGGAAGGCTTCGAGGTAATATCTCCCTTAGATAAGGTTTCGTGAAAGGGGGGCGGTAAATAATTGAAACCCGAAATGCCCAAAGTCAGAAATGATCTGGAGTTTATCCCTATCCAACAGGGTAATCAGACGGTAGTTATGGTGCGCGATCATTTGGGCCTCGTAAGTGAAGGAACTGCCCTTCCTTCAGATCTTTTCGAACTGATGACCTTGCTTGATGGCTCCCATTCCTTTAGAGATCTTCAGATGTTTATGATGAGGAAAAAAGGGGGTCTGCTAGTGGGGCAAGAAGAAATCCAATCAATCCTCTCTCACCTGGACGAATACTACCTGCTGGAATCGGAAAGATTTCAGGAAGCAAGACGGAAGATCGTGTCTGAATTTACCGCTAGCCCTATCCGCCCATGCAGCCACTGTGGCCAATCCTACCCTGCGAAAAGACAGGAACTGGAGCAGAAACTGGACGAGATTCTTTCCCTGTCCAACGTAAACACACAATCTGCTCTTGGTGCCATAAATGCTGTTCTGGCCCCGCACATCGATCTTTCTGTAGGGCAAAAGGGATACGCCAGGGCTTATAAGTGGCTGGGGCCATTGGAGGCCTCTAGGGTAATTCTTCTGGGTGTAGGGCATCAGATGAGAGAAGGGATTTTTTGTTTGACTTCCAAGGATTTCCAAACACCCCTGGGGCTGGTGAGAACTGATAAGGAGGCAGTTGAGAAGCTACTTGGGGTTGGTTCACAAGCCATTGCACCTAATGATTTCCCTCATCGTAGTGAACATTCACTGGAATTCCAGTTATTGTTCCTGAAACACCTTTCCAAGAATAGAGATTTCAGTGTCGTTCCAATACTTTGCGGGTCTTTGTGGAGCGAGCCTTCCTCGTGCAATCGCGATATCTTCATAAAAAGGACAGGATCTTTTTTGAAACAATTACGTAATATTCTGGAAGACAAGCAGACACCAACCATCGTGGTGGCAGGTGTTGACATGTCTCATATAGGTCCAAAATTTGGCCATGATGCCCCGGCCGCCTACCTCAAGACTCAGGCCCAGGAACACGACAGAGCTCTGTTGGAAGCAGTGTTGGAGCTGGATGCAAAGGTCTTTTGGCAGGAGGCTACAAGAGTGCAAGACAAGTACAATGTATGTGGGTTTACTGTGCTTGCCTGCTTGCTGGAAATCCTTCCTCCCTCGAAAGGCACTCTACTGCACTATGAAATGTGGTTTGAGGCCCCCACCCAATCGGCAGTCAGTTTCTGTGCGGTTGGATTTACGCCTTCTTGACAATCCTTCAGATGGTAGCTATTGTACTTTTAAAGTGGCTACATAAACAGAGAGAGGGAGTATCCAGACAATGTTGAGTGCTGGAATAAAGGAATTGAAAAATAATCTAAGCCGGTACCTTGGAAGAGTAAAAAGGGGGGAGGAAGTGCTGATAACTGACAGAGGGAAGGTGATAGCTAGAATTATCGCCGAGAATCCTAAAAAGGTGGCACTAATGCAAGAGCTCAAGTCCATGGTATCAGAAGGTACAGGTTTGATGCCCACAACGGATTTGAGAGGAAACGTCATTAAGAGAGTGCTGGTTAAAGGGCGACCTGTATCCGAAATTGTTATTGAGGATCGACGATGATCCTATATATGGATACCAGTGCCTTGGTGAAAAGGTACTTTGAAGAGGAAATGGCGGAGGATACGGTAAAGAAGTGCCGAGAAGCAGACCTAATGGCCACCTCTTGTGTTGCTTATGCAGAGGCTTTATCAGCCATTTATCGTAAGGCGAGAGAAGAATCTATTAACTCCGGCACCCTTTCCATGCTGGTGGACACGTTAGATGCCGAATGGGATGGCTTTTTTCGTATTCCAGTGAACGATAGCCTTAATTCGATCATAAAAACACTTGGTGCGAACTATCCGCTCCGGGGCTTTGACGCTATCCACCTTGCCTCTGCCCTTCTGTTGCAGTCTCGCGTGTCAGAGCAGGTAGTTTTTGCATGTTTTGATGAAAAATTGGTCTCAGCGGCGAGCAGTGAAGGGCTAAAGATATTCCCACGACACTGAAGTCTGCTCTACTAGTCTCTCTCGCAAATTTCCACCAGAACCCCATTGGTCTCCTTGGGATGGATAAAGGCAATCTTCGCGCCACCTGCTCCTTTGCGGGGTTTTTCGTCGATGAGTCGCACGCCCTTTTGCTTCAACTCTGCCAGCGCCTCCTCAATATTTTCCACCCGGAAGGCGATATGCTGTATGCCCTCACCCTTTGCCTCGATATATTTGGCAACTGGGCCGTCGGGATGGGTGGATTCCACCAATTCCAGTTCACTGTCCGTTATGGGGAGAAATGCCACGTTTACCTTCTGGTCAGCCACATTCTCGATTCCTTC
>DQZA01000185.1 GCA_011042035.1 Desulfobacteraceae bacterium | reverse complement strand
GAGGAAGGCAGGAAATTGATTGGAGTAATGGGGAACCAACCTGTAAGAGACGTGACCCTTATCAGACATGCCTATGTGCGCCCTGCCTGGCAGCGCAAGGGTGTAGGGACCAGACTGCTCGCAAAACTCCTCAGTCAAACACATAAGCCAGTATTAATCGGGACTTGGGCAGACGCATCCTGGGCCATACGATTCTATGAAAAGAATGGCTTTAGACTACTAAGCCAGCAAGAAAAAGATCGCCTACTAAGGACATACTGGTCTATACCAGAGGCACAGATTTGCAGCTCGGTGGTCTTGGCAGATAAAAGATGGTTCCGTCACAGGTAACCTCCCAAATTTCCAACACAACGATCCCGAGCGCAAGACAAATAGCCTAACCACGTATTCTGCTTACACCCAGTATTGTTAACGCGGAAAGCAAGATTGGAAGCAGGCTTAGGTACTTGGGCCCAAGTATCGACTTGAGGAATATCTGGCCCTGGCTTGTGAGAAGGCTTTTCAGCAGTATTCCTTTGTAAAGTTTCCCGGCTATGGCCACCGTGCCGCCGATTACGATAGCCCAAAAGGCAGCCTCTGAGGTGACCCTCAGCTCCCTTTTAAAAAATGAGACAAGGGTTGGAACTACTACCCCGCCTACAAACACTGTATAGGCCAAAAGAAGCGAAGAAATGATTCCCTGCTCTTGGCTTGCTATCAGCCAGGAGACAAGGCCAAGAAGGATGACAGCCACCTTTGTTATTTTTAGAGATTCAATACGCTCGTCACTACGGATTGAAGACACCACATCAAGGGCTAATATGGTGGAAGCGGAGATAAGGCATGTATCTGCTGACGACATGATGGCACTCAGAAAACCTGCCGCTACCACCCCTCTTAGAACTACAGGTACACAGGTTTGCAGCACCTTCGGCAGGACCTCATCAGCCGCTATTGAAGAAAACAGCACCCTTGCAAAAAGCCCAAAAAGGGCCAAAACAAATGACAACGGTATAACAATCGCTGCAGCATTAATAGCTGCCCTTTTAGCTACTTGGTCATCCCTTGCACAAAGGGTCCTCGAGTATATGTCAGGCCCCGCAAGATATGGAAGCCCCACTATCAGAGGGTAATAAACCAGCACGTCATACCATCCAAAAGAGGGGGCAACGGGAAACCCTAAATGATCCGGGGGCAAAAACCTCCACCAATGCCCGTGGTCAGAGTATAGGGAAAATAACAAGAATGCCATTGCCACAAGAAGACCAGCGCCAAAAAGGAAAAATTGCCAAAAATCTGTTCTGATAACAGAAAGCTGGCCACCAAGCAAGGTATATACCACGAATACTGCTGCGACCAAAAAAAGTGCCCACTGAAAATTTATGCTAAACAGTCCGCACAGGATCCTCCCCCCGGCAACCAGTTGCGCTGCTATTACTCCGCACCATGCCACTGCAATCATCAAACCCGCAGGTATTGAAACCCTACCCCCATAAGCGTTTTTCAGAATTTGCGGCAGTGTATACGCATTAGAATCCCTGACGCGCCCGGCAAAAAACAGACCAAAGGGAATCAGGAAAAGCCCTCCGATGAGTGACCACCAGGCCCCCGTAAGCCCCCTTCTATAACCAAGGCCTATTATTCCAATTGTAGAAGAGGCCCCAAATATGGTGGCCACCAGTGACATCGTTATCCGCGATGTGCCATAGCTTCGGCCGGCAACCCAATAGGATTCTGCCGTCTTACCTCGTCCCCTCCACCCTATCCAGAGCACAACAGCAAAATATATGATAATTACAATGAAATCACACACTGTCTCCACTGGTCAAATCCCTCATCACCTCAATTAACTCATCCATATTGTACGGCTTTGCAATGGCTGCCTTGAAACCATATTGCCTGAACTGCGACATAACCGGATCATTGGCATATCCGCTCGATACAATCATCTTAACTTCTGGATCAACTTTAAGTAACTCCACCGCCGTTTCCTTTCCGCCCATGCCACCGGGCACAGTGAGGTCCAAAATAACCACATCATAGGGTCTACCCCACTCCTTAGCTTTCTTGTACAAATCAATCGCCTCGCCCCCCTCTGCTGCACAATCCACGTCACAGCCGAAGTGGACTAGCATCTGGCGGGTTGTCTCTCTTACGATCTCTTCATCATCCATCAAAAGAACCCTTATCCCAAAGGAACTGGCACTGAAAGACTCATCTGCAGGCCTTGTCTCACCTGCTTCCAGGGCAGGGAGATAGAGGGAAACCTCAGTTCCACATCCAGGCCTTGAATGGACTTGTATGTGGCCCCCGTGTTTCTTGACAATGGAATGACATATAGACAACCCAAGCCCTCTTCCCATTTCCTTGGTTGTATAAAACGGATCAAATATCTTTGCCATATGCTCACTAGGTATGCCAGGTCCGTGGTCCTGTATTGTTATTTTGACATATGGCCCAGGATCAATAGGTATGGACTCTCCGGGTGGTATCTGTACATTTTCCCCTTTTACAAAAATAGCCCCACCTTCTCCCATGGACTCCAGGGCATTTTGCACTATGTTATGGATCACCTGTGCAATCTGCCCCTCGTCTACATGCACCTGCCACAGATCTTCAGGAAGCGAAAACTCAGCCTTGACATTTGAACCACTCGTGCAAAGACTAATAGAATCTTTCAAAAGCTTAGCCATTGATACGGTTTCTCTAACCGGCTCTCCGCCTTTAGAAAAGACTACAAGTTTTTGCGCCAGCTCTTTTGCTCTCATGCAGGCCTTCTCAGCCGCCTCAAGACACCTAAGGGTCTCGTCGCGTTGTTCAATATTCATCCTGGCAAGTGTTATGTATCCCACAATACCCATCAGCAAGTTGTTAAAATCATGGGCTATCCCTCCAGCCATGACCCCGATCGCCTCAAGCTTCTGCATCCTCATAAGCTCTTCTTCCAGCCTTCGCCTCTCACTAAGGTCCCGAAACACTATAACAGAGCCCAAGATCTCACTTTGGTTGACGTAAATGGGAGAAAGGCTGCCTTCTATTGGCCTTCTTTGTTTGTCTTTTGATATTAAGAGGGTCCCGGCTGGTAGGTTTACAATAGCCCTTTCCTGAAGAACTTTCTTTACAAGATCACCGTAGGGCTCACCTGTTCCTTCGTTAATCACGTAGAAAACTTCATCAAGAGACTTTCCAACCGCCTTACCTTCCTCCCACCCGGTCAATTCCTCCGCTGTTTTGTTAACTAGGCCAATGGCCCCATTGCGGTCTGTTGATATAACCCCATCGCCTATAGAGCTAAGGGTGACGGCTAACCTCTCTTTTTCCTTGGCAAGTGTCCTCTCGGCCTCCTTTCTCCAGGATACATCAGAGATGGTAGCCACAAACATCTCACCCTTTTCTTTACTCTCAAATGGCGCCACCTTTAAGTGTGCATCAAATACGGTCCCATCAAAGCGTGTCAATTTTAAATCGGCCCCATAGCTTCTGCCTTTGCAAAGCCTTGCGGTGATTATCTCTTCGGTCCTCCGGTAATCTTCTTCAGATAGAAAGAACTCTTGTACAAGTTTTCCAACCAAATCCAAGGGCCTATTGCACCTAAAAAGCTCCACCATGGTCTCATTTGTCCACTG
>DQZA01000266.1 GCA_011042035.1 Desulfobacteraceae bacterium | reverse complement strand
TTTCCAGCTTAAGGGAGAAGAAGAAAAAGCAAAGAGCAAACATGACGCCGAGTACAATCACCCCTACGGCAATAAGGGTGACGTCGGAAAGCGGCTTGTTCCCCCACGGCTCATGATAGATGAGTTGTTTTACTGCGCCGGGGATGAAAAACAGGATAAAGCCTACCGTAATGGCTGCCACCGAGTACCTGATCCATGGGTTGCGGAACCTCTGTATTTCGTAAAATTGTGGGGCATTATGGTGGGGCATTTTATTTCACACCTCAAATTGATAATGAGACACCATAACATATTATGAAAAGGGTTGTGAAGGGGGAGGGGGTGGGGTCAAAGGCTCAGTAAGTCATTGAATCATAGAGTCATTTGAAAGGAGCTTCAGATAAAGAGAAAAAAGCCCTCATGATTCTAGGGAACAGGATGTACACAAAAAATTGGGAGCTAGGAAGGTAGGGGAATGGATTTTGGGCTTTCGTTTGAAGAGCGGCAGGTGGAAGAGACTGTAAGGAAGTTAGTGAAGAAAAAGATTTTACCTGTAAAGAAAGAGCTAGACGCGGAGGCATTCTTTGAATATCTTTCCAAATCAGAAATCAATTTGGAAGAAAAGGTGGATTTCCTAAGAGGTGCTGAAGCGTATAAAGGAAGGAGACTGCACGCTTCCTTCAATCCTTCAACGCCCAGATCACCACAACAGGTGTATCTTATGGGTTCGGGATAATTAAGGGTGAAAGTAATTCGCTATTTCGTCTCCTATATAGTAGCACCCTGTATAACAATATTTCAATTATAGGAATTGAACATTAGTGTCCAACATCTTTGTAAATGAGCCTATTGGGGCGAACACAGGGCATTCACCACCAAGTCATGCCCGCGAAAGCGGGCATCCAGGGGATATGGGGTTGAGTCCCGGAGCCTGGATTCCCGCTCCCTGCCTGCGCAGGGACAAGCTTCGCGGGAATGACAAAATCAGGTTATCTGGCCACAGGAGCGCCGCATGCCCTAAGATCATTGATGTTTGAAACCGTGCCCAGTTCTTTTTTGGACAACACTGGGAATTGAAGAACTACGCTCGCTAACAGGTAATTCATTCAAGCCTAACAATTGACTTTTCACTTGACAAGGAATAGTTGCAAGGATAGGAATCCATCAAATGATGGAGGCAAATGCTAGGGGTTTGTTAGTGATCCCTGCCTTGCAAAAGGCCCGCAAAGACCCGGATTCCATGAAGGCCAAGATATTGAGTGCCGCACGAAAGATCTTCGGGCAATATGGTTTTCATGGAACCACCACCAGAATGATCGCCTCGGAGGTTGGAATTGACATTTCAACATTGCATTATCACTGGGGGGATAAAGCCGACTTATACGAGGCTGTCGTACTGGACATTCATGATGATCTTCGCAACAAGCTCATAGAGGTGGAAAGCATTATCCATGGTCGGCCACTGGCCGAAAGAATGAAAATTGCCATTGATGAAATGACCGATTTTCTTTTCGACCATCCTGAGATCTCAAACCTGATCCTATTCAGATATTTTGGAAAAACCCGCCATAAATCCGCATTAGACATTCACGTGCCGGAATACGTATCCGACATTGCTCGCTCCATGGACTTGTGCACTGACAAGAGGAATGTCCCTGTCTCAGCACGTATGAAGGTGCTCGCCATAATGAATGCCATCCATAACTTTATATCAGGTGAGGATTTTTTCAGGCCCATGCTGGGCTTTGAACGAGATGAGTATATTGCATCTGTGAAGGAGATACTGAAGTTTTTGTTAGTTCCGGCGTTTGTTACAGAGAAGCTAGGAGTCAGGAGTCAGAAGGATGAGCGTTCAACGATCAGCCAGCCGCCCAGGCTACGGTAGCTGAAAGGATCAAGGGGAAAATGTTTACCGTTGGCCGTTCACCGTTGTCCGACAGCCCCTATCGGCTAGTCCTTTCGCGAGAGGGGACAGGCGGGCCTGAGGCACCAGTCAAGAGGTGGGAAAGGCGGTGCACGGCGGGCAGTGACAGTCAACCTAATAGGCATGGGCTCTCGCCTGGACTGAACGATGAGAGACTGAAATCAGAAGGGGAGGTTAGCGCATGGCCCTCAATTTGGATGCTATTGGCAGGAAGATCGGTCCCATCACCAAGGACTATCAGTGGAAGGACGTGGTCCTCTATGCCCTTGGAGTGGGGGCGGGATTCGATGAGCTGGAGTATTGCTATGAGAACAAGCTAAAGGTGATCCCGAGCTTCTCCATAGGCTCGGTGTTCGATTTTATGGCCAGCGTGGCCATTGAATCCAACGTCAACCTGGCCGGTATCCTCCATGCCGAGCAGGATATCATTTTCCACAATCCCATTCCCACGGAAGGCACGCTCACCACAGAGGGAACGATTACCCACATCTACGACCGGGGGGCAGAGAAAGGGGCCCTCGTGGTAGCGGAGGCCGATACTTTCCATTCAAACGGCAAAAAGCTTTTCACCAACATCTTCACGCTCTTCAGCCGCCTTGACGGAGGCTTTGGCGGCGAGCAGCCACCGAGCGAGAAGGTGGAATTTCCCGAGAGGGACCCGGACCACGAGGTGAAGGACCAGCCATCGCCAGACCAGCCTCTCATCTACCGGCTTTCGGGCGATATCTTTCAACTCCATGTGGATCCCGAATTCGCCAAGGCTGCGGGGTTTGAAAAGCCCATCATGCACGGGCTTTGCACCCACGGATTTGCCTGTAGGGCCGTCATAAAGGCCCTGTTCCCGGGTGAGCCGGAGCGGATGACCCGTTTCAAGACCAGGTTTTCTCGTCCCCTGTACCCAGGTGTGCCCATCAAGACCCAGATATGGGAGCTGGAGGAGGGCAAGGCCGTGTTCAGGAGCCTTAACGATGAGACGGGCGAGGTGGTGATTGAACAGGGCATCGTGGAGTGGGTGAGCCGGGAAGAGATGCAGAAAAGGCTCTCCCGCCAGGGCATCCGTTTTGACGGCCGAGTGGCGATAGTGACGGGAGCAGGGGGTGGCCTTGGCCGGGTATATGCGTTGGAGCTTGCGAAGCGGGGGGCCAAGGTGGTGGTGAACGATGTTGGAGGGGCGAGGGACGGCTCGGGAGAGGGGTCCCAGAGTCCTGCGGACAAGGTGGTGGAAGAGATCAAGGCCCTTGGGGGCGAAGCGGTTGCGAGCTATGACTCGGTGGCCACGGTGGAAGGGGGCGAGGCCATTGTGAAGAAGGCGCTGGATGCCTTTGGTGGTGTGGACATATTGATCAACAACGCGGGGATATTGCGTGACCGCAGTTTTGCGAAGATGGGAGCTGAAGACTGGGAGAAGGTGATTTCGGTGCATCTGATGGGTGCATACAATGTGACGAGGCCTGCGTTTGTGGCGATGCGTGAGAAGGGGTACGGGCGAATTGTGATGACGACGTCAGCGGCGGGGCTATTTGGCAATTTTGGTCAAGCGAATTACTCGGCAGCGAAGATGGGTTTGGTGGGATTGATGAACACTTTGAAGCTGGAGGGTGAGAAGTACGGAATCAAGGTGAACACTGTGGCGCCTTTGGCGGCGACGAGGCTGACCGAGGACGTTTTGCCGCCTGATCTGTTTGAGAAGCTGAAGCCCGAGTACGTGGCCCCCATGGTGCTTTATTTGGCGTC
>DQZA01000077.1 GCA_011042035.1 Desulfobacteraceae bacterium | reverse complement strand
TTCTTGAGTGTTACGGTAAAGTCGCCGGGTTCTCCCTCGACATTTTCAACTTCAGTATAAGTTAGTATCTCTATGTTAGAATGACGGTCGGCCTCGACCATTTTGGGTGCAAGTATTCACGTAGAGCAATCGTTGGTAGGGAAGGTCTTGTCAAGCTGGGCCATCTTGCCCCCCAGGGAAGGGCCCTTTTCAACTAGATAGACCTTGAACCCCGAGCCGGCGAGGTCCAGTGCTGCTTGAATTCCGCTGATCCCTCCGCCCACCACCATCACATCTCCAAAATCGCGGCTCTTAAGCCTTTCAGAGAGTTTCCTGATTTTTTTCTTCACTGACACTTCCTTTTCCACGAGCCATCACCTCAATGAGTTGTTATTGCTTAATAAGGCTTTAGGCTTCAGGCATTAGGCATTAGGCAAAACCAATAAGGCACTTAATAGCACCCAAAGTCTAAAGGCTGAAGCCCAAAGCCCTAAATTCTCATATCACTTCTGCTATTATCTCGGTAATGTCTTTGATCTCTATAGCCTTGGCATCGCCTTGATCTTCAATTGTTATCCTGCTGTCCTCAAAATTGGTAATACAGTATGGGCAAGCCGTTACCAGCACCTCGGCCCCAACATCTATGGCTTGCTCTAACCTCAGATCTGAGAATCTCTCTCCCTTGGGTGTCTCCATCCAGATGCGGCCCCCACCACCGCCGCAGCAGAGGCTATCCTCGAAACAATCGGGCATCTCCACGAGCTCTAGTCCTGAAACCCTTCTCAGCACTTCCCGTGGTTCATCAAACACGCCGTTGTGGCGGCCGAGGTAGCAGGGGTCATGATAAGTAATCTTTTTTTCCAACCCGTCCTTTATCTCCAGCCTACCTTCCTTAATGAGTTCGACCAGAAACTGCGTGATGTGGACAACCTCAAAATTTACCATGAATTCAGGATATTCGTTCTTAAATGTATGGTAGCAATGTGGCGAGGAAACAAGAATCTTCTTTACCCCATTGTCAATGAAGCCCTTGATATTGTCCCTTGCAAGGCGCTTGAACAATTCCTCGTCTCCTGTCTTGCGGATGCTTTCTCCACAACAGCTCTCCTTGGTACCCAGTATCCCAAACTCAACCCCGGCCTTCTTGAGGATCGCCGCCGTGGCCTTTGCCACCTTCTTCATTCTTGGGTCATAACTGAGGTAGCAGCCCGGAAAATAGAGGATCTCCATGCCTTCTTCAAAACTCTTTACACCTGCCTCCTTGGCCCAGTCTGCCCTCTTTTTCCGCTCCTCGCTAAGGGGATTACCCTCTGCCACAAGGCTAGCAGCTATAGTCTTAATTGGCTTAACAGGGTCTGGAAACACACCATATTCAGTTGCGATCCTACGCAGGGCCACTCCAGAGTCAATCTGCCTTACGTCCCTGGGACAGTGCTGTGGGCATCGGCCGCAAGTGGTGCAGCGCCAGATGTCTTCGCTCTCTATCTCCGTAAGACCGAAGGTGGCCTGTCGCACTATCTTGCGCATACTGAAGTTCCTGACCCTGTTCCACGGGCACACCGTATCGCACAGCCCGCACTGAAAGCACCGCTTAAAATAATCGCCGCCACTTTCCTTTATCAGATCAACTATCTCTTTGTATTCGGCTAAACTCTCCACTTTTCCCTTCCAACCCTCTTCTATGGTTTGATCTTATGCCTCTCTTGACTCAGCCATGCGCACAACCGTTTCTATCAATTTATCCAGACCATACTTGTCTGCCATTAGTTCTAGTCCCAACTCCAGCTCGTCTTCCTTGATCTCCTCTTCCTCTTCAACTTCCTCTTCCCTTTCCTCATAAATCAAGGCATCAGCGAGGCACCACTTCACACACATAGGTTCTTCCAGTGGAGGATCACTCTCACACATATCACAGCGGAGAGGCAAGCCCGAATCAGGCTCTTTGAACAGGTCCCTTGAAGGGCAAGGTGCATTGCAAAAATTGCACTCGCCATATTCCTGCTCGTTAATTACGTAAGTCTGCCTTCCCTCGCATTCGGCCTTTGTATACGCACCTGCTCGTACCGGCAGGAAGACATTGTCCAGCTCATTCCTGTAAACCCGAATACGAGACCTGGCCGGATTTACGATGCTGTACTTAGGATCACTGTGAAATGCCGCGCAGGCTACCTCACAGGCGCGGCAGCCATGGCATTTATCGAGATCTACCTTTATGGACTTGATTATTTTCTTTTCTTTCTCCTCGCTCACAACCAACTCCTTTCGCGGTCAACCCTGTATCCTATTCTTCGAGTATTCCCCTTTTTGCAAAGTCCTCGTACACAAAATCTAGGCCCAATTTCTGTAGTGTTTCTTTCTTGGGAACCCCTTCCCTGTTCCACCCTCGGTATTCATAGTACTCATCCAATAGCTTTGCCTCATAATCAGGAAACCTCTTTTTCCAATGATCCTCTGGCGGCTTATCATCCTGTCTCCTCATCCCTCTCCTTACGTTAGATGCCCTCACCAGATTCCTCACCCTTATTGAGGTCTCCCATAACCTGTCTTCATCCATTTCTATGCCAGCGCCTGCGGAAACAAGCACTGGGAGGTTATGCATATGATATGGCGGCTTGAGGGGGAACGAGGACAGGCCTGCGCAAAGGCCGAGAGAGTCGTCAATGTAATGCATGTTCTCTTGCCACTCCACCAACTCACAAATCAGGTCCGGAGGGGGCCAGAAGGGAAATGTCTTTCCCTCTTCTCCCCATTCAAGGATAAATTTCTTGAACCTTTCTTCCTTACCGGTAGGAATTTGGATCCAGTCTTTCACAAATTCTTCCCTTATGTCTTTTGGAAGGGGTGCTTGGGGAAGCTGACCCTCTATTTGTGTGATATTCGCCTTTTCACCAGTTGACCACATGATGTAGTAGATGGGATTGAGCATACCCAGTTTGATAGGGATTTGCTCGTGTTTTTTGATGGTATTATGGTCGTAGGCCTCAGCTCCCTTGCCTATCTTACGGGCTGCCCAGTAAACCCCTTCAGCCAGCACATCTCCTATGCCCTCTCGCTTAACTATCTTGTCCAACAGGTAATAGAACCTTTCGCGGTTTTCAGAAGGAAAGTTTGGCAAGTCCTCGTCGGTCAGGATGCCTGCCTCATAAAGCTCCACTGCAAAGGCCATAACCTGCGGTGTGGTAAATCCATCTACTCCGTGTGACTGGGCAATGGCTGCAATCTTGAAACCAAAATCTAGATCATCGGCCATGGCCGCCATTACATAGGTGAGCTTTGAGAAGCACTTCATGGTATAGCTGGGATAGCCAGGCATCTGCATAATGCCACGACACCTAACAGGGCAATTGTAGCAACTGATCAGTTTCTTTCGGGCGTTCTCCATGGTCTGGGTCCACTCCCGCTCCACCTCTTCGTTCCAAAAGTCTTTCCGCCTGATTCTCGCATTTCCCCAGGAGAAACTGATGGTATGCCACCTTTCATCATGAAGTGCCATTTCCTGCGGGGACCCAATGAATGAAAGGATGGCAGGCACACCCGGAATTGGGTTTTCTAAGCGGTACTGGATATAATCCAGCACTTGATTGCATTGCTCCATGAATTCAGCAGGCTGAGCAATATTAATATCCTTTGTACCCCGCACAGCTATTGCCTTGAGGTTCTTGGCACCCATTATGGCACCCAT
>DQZA01000243.1 GCA_011042035.1 Desulfobacteraceae bacterium | reverse complement strand
TCGAGACAGAGGGGGGGCCTCTTGAGGGTTTTGCGGCTTCACCTACGCGATTTGGCAACAGCCTTCACATTTTTTCTTGTAGTCTGATTAATCTATAATAGATTCCCCTCAATGCCATGAGTTCTTCATGGGTACCTTGCTCCACTATTTTTCCTTTGTTCAATACAAATATCTGGCTGGCGTGCCTAACCGTGGACAACCTATGGGCAATTATGAGCGTGGTTTGGCCAGCCACTATATTTCCTAGGGCATCCCTCACTAGTGCCTCCGTTTCCGGGTCAACGCTGGAAGTAGCCTCGTCAAGGACCAAAATCCTGGGCTTTCCCACCAATGCGCGAGCAAATGACAAGAGTTGTCTTTGACCAGAGGAAAGATTTTCTCCCCTTTCTCCTACCATGTACCCCAGCCCATCTGGAAGGTTACTCACGAACTGGTACAGGTTCGTGACCCTTAGTATCTGCTCCATGTCCTGGCGTGAGATCCCTTTTCTTCCAAGGGTGATGTTTCCCTCCAGGGTTCCTGAAAAAATAAAAACATCCTGCATCACCGGGGCCATTTGCTTGTGTAGCAATGTATTAGGCCATTTCCGCAAGTCAACCCCATCGAGGTATATGGCTCCTTCATCGGGATCGTACATCCTGAGGAGCAGGTTGGCCAGTGTTGTTTTACCACTACCAGTTGGACCAACCACCCCTACGGTCTGACCAGGTTTGAGCTCCAAGGAAATGCCGCGGAGCACCGGGGCTGCGTCATCGTAGGAAAAGGATACCTTTGACACCTGAAGTTTGCCTTCAAGCACATTTGGTTGAATTGGCTCCAGGGGCTCCGGCATTTTCTCCTGGCTGTCCATAAACTGAAAGATTCGCTCAATGGAGGCCAGGGCTGATTGCATTATGTTGTATTTTTCAGAGATGTCCCGTATGGGCTTGAAAAACATCTGCATATAGCTAAGAAAGGCAACGAGGGCTCCCAGGGTTATACGGTCTTGGATCACCTTGCTCCCCCCGTACCACAAAATGAGTGCAACACCAAGAGAACTCAACAATTCCATGAGTGGCATAAAAAGCGCAAAGATTCGTATTTGCTTCATTCCTGCAAGGAAGTTTTCATGGTTGATTTGGTTGAACGCCTCCTCCTGGGCCTTTTCTGCACAGAACAGTTGGATTAACTGTACGTTGCCAAGCCGCTCACTCAAAAAGGCGTTTATCTTTGCCACCTTTGCCCTCAATTCCCGGAAAGCCTCTCTGGCCATGGAGCTGAAAACATAAGTGGTCAGGGATATGAACGGAATCAAGATTACGCAAACCAGCGCCAAGGGCCAATCCATATAAAACAGCACTACCAATATCCCCGTCAGAATGAAAAAATCCTTGAAAAGGGTTATGGCCACCGACTTGAGCATTTCATTGAGATTTTCTACATCGTTAGTGACCCTGGTCACTAGTCTCCCCAGGGGGTGCTTTAGAAAAAATCTAACGGATTGCTCCTGGATGTTAGCAAATAGCCTCATACGGATATCTTGCATGATATGCTGTCCCGTGTACTCAAGGAGGTAATACTCAAGGTAACCGAGGGTAAATGAAACTAGAATCAGGCCCGCGAGTATAAGGCCAACCACGGTGAGACCGTGCAAGTCTGTTTGCCGGATCAAGGCGATTTCCCTTGCCCCAAGACCTTGGAGTTGAGTTAAGGGTATTATGATGGAACCATCGGCCATTAACTGGGCAGAGTCCCTCAGATGTGGTGGCAGGTCTGCCAGATTCCTTCCACGTATGAGGTAAAAGCGGCCCTTCTCCAAGATGTTTGCGTTTCCATACTTTTTTAAAAGCCTGGGATCGATCCTTTTTATTTCTCTGCTTGAAATGAGGTAGAACCTGCCGTTCTTGCTATCTAACAGGTGGGGCCTTAGTTTTGTAAGCAGTTCGGGTGACTGCTGAACATTTACTATCTTGTACCAGGAAGGCACAATGTACCTGTCTATGGCTATCTTGGAAAAGTACGGCATGGCAAGGTCTGCAAGGGTGATAATCAAGGAAAACATGAGAGACAGGGCAATGGGTTTACGGCATGGGGCTGCGTAAGCTAGAAGCCTTTTTAGTAGCCTCATGTCATAAGGCCTACCCAGCTTTCCATCTTCGATATATCCGTAATCTCTAATCATCTATCTGAATACGTTGTAGTTCTTCAGAATACATCCTCTGCTCATATAGATTCTTGTAAAGCTCATTTCTTTCCAGCAGTGCTCGGTGTTGTCCTGTATCAATGATTTTTCCTTCGGCCATTATGGCGATTTTGTCAGCACTAGCAATGGTCGTGGTGCGATGGGAGACTATTATTGTGGTCTTATTTTTTCTTATATGAAGGAGTTCTGCCATTATTTCGTTTTCAGTTTCCATGTCCACCATAGAAAGGGCATCGTCAAGGATCAAAATTGGTGGATTTTCCACAATCCCCCGTGCAAGGGCAATTCTCTGCCTTTGCCCACCAGAAAGGGTTGCTCCCCTTTCCCCGACTATGGTGTCAAGCCCTTCCTCCAGTTGGTCAATTTCATCAACGATACGGGCTATTGACAGGGCGCGTCGTAGCTGCTCCTCTGATATGTGGCTTCGGCCCATGAGTATGTTATTTCTAATGGTATCGGAGAAAAGCTGGCTCTGTTGCGGCACAAAGCCTATGGCACGGCGCAATTGTCTCAAGTCTGTTTTGACTATGTCCGTGCCATCTACAAATACCGTGGCGGGCGGGACATCCAGTAACCTCACCATCGCCATTAGAAGGGTGGTCTTTCCACATCCAACCCGACCCACCAGTGCGAATGTCTGGCGTGGCTCTATTTTCAGATGCAGGTCTTTTAAAACCGGATGCCCCTGCTCAGAATACCGCACGGTCAGGCCAGTGATTTCGATCTTGCCAGCCACCCCATTTAGGCGAACAGGGTGGGGGGGTGACTTAATCTTTGGCCTTTCCTCCAATAGCGCGTTTATGCGATTCATGGCTGCTGTTGCCCTCTGGATGAGGTTTGTCACCCAGCCCATTGCCATCATTGGCCATGTGAGCAAGTTGAGATAGCTGGTAAAGGCCACGAAGTCACCAGTTGTAATTTGGCCAAAAATGACCTTTCTGCCGCCCAGCCATATGACGATGACAAGGCCTGCGTTAGTGAAAACGGACATCACAGGGAAAAAAAGAGCCATTGTCTTGGCAAGATTTAGGTTGTGATTTACGTAAAGCTGGCCTTCAGCCTTGACCTTTTCAAATTGCCAGGCCTCTCTATTGAAGGCCTTTAATACCCAAATTCCTGCCAATCCTTCCCGCACCCGCTCAGTCAACTCAGAGAACTGCCTTTGCACGTTTTCAAAGCCTGTCGCCATTCGTCGTGTGAGTACTCGGGTAATGATCACCACGACAGGAGCAGGTATGAGGGCAATTAGGGCCAGTCTATAATTTATGGATATCATGAAGCCAATGGCAGCAAGACCCAAGATCAGGCCGTCTGTAAGGGCCACTAGGCCCATGCCTGTGGCCATCCTGACGGCGTTGATGTCATTGATAGCCCTGGCCATGAGATCTCCAGTGCGGTATTTCTGGAAAAAATAGACCGAAAGGGTCTGCACGTGGGAGAAGATCTTGCTGCGCAAGGCCTCTTCAACTTTTCTGGAATGGCCGAATAT
>DQZA01000256.1 GCA_011042035.1 Desulfobacteraceae bacterium | reverse complement strand
TAAATGAAAGAAAAGGTGTAATATAGAGTTTCATGCGATCAGTTGGGAAAATACTGAGCTTCATATTTATGCTCATTGTGATTACGAGTGCAAGCAACTGTGCAAAGAAGGCCCCCCTTGTAACAATTCCTCCACAACCCAAAGAAAAACTTGTTCTTATTCATGTGGAGAATAAATCCAGCATGGGTTCGCCCATCTGGATACGTGGGTGTAAATACTACCCACTCTCTGGCCTCGAAGGATTTGTGCAATACGGAAAGGCATCTTGGTATGGCCCTAAATTTCATGGCAGGAAGACCTCAAGCGGAGAGGTCTATAATATGCATGGAAAGACCGCGGCTCATAATACCCTTCCCTTGGGCACCTATGTGCAAGTTGTAAACCTCAACAACGGCAAGCGCACCGTGGTGCGAATAAATGACAGGGGCCCCTTTGTTAAGAACAGGGTTATTGATTTGTCCTATGGAGCGGCGAAAGAGATAGGCCTTGTGGGGCCCGGAGTAGTAAAGGTGAAACTGATTGTGCTTGGAAAGCAAGTAGGGCTCTGGAATTCTCCCTTTGGCCTCAACCCCATACTTGAGGTACCGAATATCAGCCAAGGGTCCTTTGGGGTACAGGTGGGAGCCTTTACCGAAAGGGAAAGCGCAATGAGCATAGCAGATAGACTCAAAGTCTTATTTAGATATGTCGAAGTTGTCCCTGTGAGGTCTGGGAACTCAAAGCAAACAGCAATTTATAGGGTAAGAGTGTCTCGTATAAAAACATTAGGCGAGGCAACCAAGGTAAGGGAAAAGTTGAAGAAGATAGGATTCGAGGAGGCCTTTGTGGTCAGCCTGTAGGGCCCTTATTGATCTTATCCCTCAATACTCCTGATGTTTTGAAAACCACAACTCGTCTGGCCCTTAATTGCAAGTCTTCCGTGGTCTGGGGATTCCTTCCCCTGCGGGCGGCCTTTTCCTTCACAACAAATTTGCCAAAGCCGCTGATAAGAATGTCTTCACCGTTCTCCAAGGTGTTTTTAATCAGCTCAAATAAACTTTCTACCACAGCCCGTGACTGGCTCTTGCTCAATCCTACTTGATGATAGATACTCTCTATAATCTTTTCTTTAGTAAGGGCCACGTTCGAACCTCCTCGCATTGCCAACTTGGTAACAGCTTCATCTTGTTGGATTTTACAAGCAAAGAATATGGCTGATGGTCTTTTCCCTGTCAAGTATTTTTTATCTGTGAAAATTTTTCCTTTAATTTCCTGTTCACTACATCAGGGACAAGTCCACTTACATCTCCGCCAAAACGCGCTGCCTCCTTTATTATAGTTGAGCTGGTGTAAAACCACTTGTAATCGGTCATTAAAAACACGGATTGTATCTCCCTATTGAGCTTGCGGTTCATGAGGGCCATCTGAAACTCGTATTCAAAGTCGGACATAGCGCGTAATCCCCTGAGGATCACAGTAGCATTTTTCCTTACAGCGTAATCGATGAGCAGGCCATCGAAGTAATCGACCTCAACATTTGGTATGCCCTCAATAGAGGTCTTTATCATTTCAATTCGCTCTTTAAGGGTAAAAAGTGGCTTTTTTTGAGGGTTATGCAGAATTGCGACAATTAGGTGTTCAAAGACCTTCAAGCCTCTCTTTATAATACTTAAATGTCCGTTGGTTATTGGATCAAACGTTCCAGGATAGATTGCCAAGCATTTAGTCATTCCTATGTCTCCGCACAATAAAAATGGATTTTGGTGTCTCCGTATGCCCTTACATCTATAAGGTTCAAATTACCAAATGTCTTGTCAAACTGTTCCTTTCTGTGGGTTTCCGCTACAACTATTGCATTTGGAGCCAGGATCTCTTTCTCAACAAGCTTAGCCATGACAATTGGAAGAATGCCACTTCTGTAAGGAGGATCAATGAACACCAGATCAAATGGTATCCCGCCCATAAGATCCAAAGACGGAAGCCCTTTCCTGAGATCCTTCCTTAACACCAAAGTGCGTTCTCTAAGTCCACAAGTTTCAATATTCTTTTTGATGATGCTTATTGCCTTAAAAGCCGAATCTACGAATACCACCCTTCTGGCACCTCTACTCAAGGCTTCGAGTCCCATCGCCCCCGTGCCAGCAAAAAGATCTAGCACAGATTTTCCGCCAAGATTCTGCCCTAGTATGTTGAATAGAGCTTCTCTTACCTGGTCCGGCGTAGGCCTGATGTTCAGGCCCTTGAATGATGCTAATGCCCTTCCTCTTGCTTGTCCGCCGGTGATACGCATATCGTGTTATTTAACGGGCTGAATCTCTGGCGTCTCTTCTCCTTCGTCTTTGGTGCTTATGAAGGGCATCTCTCCCGCTGGGCTCGTGGATATAGCCTTGTGCGTCCTTGCCCGCACCAAGCTAACTATCGGACCGGAAATTACATAGCCCCCAATTAGAAAAAACAGCACGATTCTAGGGCGATAAGCTACAACTATCAACATCAATATAATTGAAACTAGGACGTTGAAAGGCTTTTGCCTGCGGATTTCAAACTTCTTAAAGCTAAGGTAATCAAGTCCGCTTACCATAAGAAAGGACAGGGTGTAAATAATAGCAAGTGCCAGCCAATGAAGAGACTCTCTCCTACCGCCAATCGCTGTAATGAAAAGTATAAAGGAAGCGATAAATGCCGCCGCTCCAGGGATGGGCAATCCCTTGAACAACCCGGGATTTTGTACACCCACCTGAACATTGAAACGAGCAAGTCTGAGCGCACCACATACGACATAAGTAAAGCAGGCAAGCCACCCGAGTCTTCCATAAGGGGCAAGGACCCACTGGAATACCAGTACTCCAGGCGCCACCCCGAATGCCACTAGGTCTGAGAGGGAGTCGTACTCAGTACCAAAGTGGCTGCTGGTTCGTGTATATCTGGCAATCTTGCCATCCAATGCATCAAACAAGCAAGAAACCAAGATGGCAGTGGCGGCAGCCTCGAATCGACTCTGAATAGCAGCAATAATTGCATAAAATCCGCCAAAAAGGCTGGCAGATGTAAAAAGGTTGGGTAATAAATAAATACCCCTTTTCCTGTCTCTTTTCGGATGCCTTCTTCTCTTTGGTTTCATAATGAATACCCTATTATGGTTTGCCCTGCCTTGACCTTTTGCCCTTCTTTTACCACTACCCTGCATGTAGCTGGAATGTAAACTTCTACTCGTGATCCAAACCTTATTAAACCCACTCTTTGTCCTAATGAAACCTTTTCACCTGGTCGGATCCAACAAACGATTCTTCTTGCGATTAGTCCTGCGATTTGAACCAGCATGATTTTTCCAACCTGGGGGGCTTCCAAAAAAATTCTGTTTTTTTCGTTTTGCTCAGAGGCCTTGTCAAGATTAGCAGAAAAGAATTTTCCGGGCTCATAAATTATTTCCTCAACAATCCCTTCCGTAGGACATCGATTAACATGAACATTAAAAAGAGACATAAATATACTCAGTTTTACAGTCTCTATATCCAAGGGACTGTGAGAAGGCTTCAGTGTTTCCACCTTCAGGAGCTTTCCATCGGCCGGAGCCACTAAGGCATTGGGCTCTTGAGGCAAGCCGCGCTCAGGATCCCTGAAAAAATAAACAACGAACAATGTCAAAAGACCAAGAATAATTGACGTGGCCATAAGCCCAAGTAAAGCACTAGCGATACTAAGAACTATACCTCC
>DQZA01000305.1 GCA_011042035.1 Desulfobacteraceae bacterium | reverse complement strand
GATCGGTCGCCCTCCCTTTTCCGCTATTCCGTACAATGTTCCTATGGTGGCCTCTATTCGGTACGGGTCCTTTATATTGCCCTTTTTGACTACGTTATGGTCCACACGTACAAGCACTATCTTGCCCTTCATGTCTGCATCCTGCATTAGACGGAGGCGAGGATCTAATTTACTATTTTTCTCCATTTTTGCCGTCCCTCCTTTCCCTATCGGGATTGCATCTTTTGACATTCAGTATAATATAATTCGTTTATCCCACTATTTATGATATTTTTCAACAACGTGGCGTATCAGCTCAGTAATTAGGGGGATATTAGCGAATGTACCATCGAGGCAAGAGGATTTTTCTTCCGCTCCGGGCCTCCCGGGCTGGTCAGGCACTCAGAGATCATTTAAGCAATCAGCTCGCATCCCCAGAAAACTGAGTGCCTGACGGCGCCCTCCCGACAGTCGCGTCCGAAAAACCCTCTTGCCCCTCTTTAACCCTCTCCCTGCCTGCCGGCAGGCAGGCCTCAAGGGAGAGGGAATTTATGGATGGACACTATATAAAGTCAAGATGCTACAAAAAATTCTTCTTATAAGACCCGGGGCCATTGGTGATACGTTGATGCTCCTGCCAAGCATTAGCATCCTGGCGCGCTCCCATGAAGTATACGTGGCTGGCAGACGACCCGGCATCGAGTTTCTCTCACCACCCGCAAAACAATGCTTTGATATGGAGGAATCCGCGTGGCACATGCTTTTTCTGGAATCACAGGCTCTGCCCGGGTTGCCCATTGACGAGGTTGATATCGTTGTCTGCTTCTTGAGCGATCCCCAGGGCACCATAAGAAACAATCTCAAGGCCTACTGTCCGGGGGCAAAGGTCTTTGTTTTCCCTTCTCTGCCAGGAGGGTTGAGCAAAATGCATGTGGCGCAACATGTGGCCCGCTGCCTGGCACGCTGTGGCGCTATGGTCGACAGCCGCGCCGCCATGGAATTGGCTACAAGGGAGGCCTTATTGGCTGAAGATCGCCAGTGGTCAATTAGGCACAAATTGGTACTGCATCCGGGATCAGGGTCCAAGAAGAAAAACTATTCTTTGTCCTTGTGGGAAGAGCTGATGCAAAAGATAACGCGGCAAATAGGAGATTCAAGCCTCAAGCAGGTTATACTTCTTGGGCCAGCTGAACAGGATACGAAATCTTTGTTTGCGGAAACTGCTGAGCGTCTGGGGTGGGATATCAAAAGTAATTTGTCTTCAGATGCCTTGCTTACTTTGATGCGGGAGACGGCATTGTTTGTGGGCCATGACAGCGGAATAAGCCATTTGGCTGCCATGGCAGGGGCACACACCATCGCGTTGTTCAAGGTCACTGAGCCCTTAATTTGGCGGCCCCTTGGCCCAAGGGTAGCGGTCTTAGAAGGGATAGGGGAAGGGCAAGGGCTTGTATCTCGGATCTTAAAAGAATTGGACCTGCGGAGCTTGTCAGCTTCGGACAAATAAACTATAGTTCGGCACAAGGTTAGGAGAGATTTTTCGAGGAGATGTAAACATCGGCAACGGAGGGCAGGTATGGAAAGGATTGAGATTATTGTAGCAAGGGAGATTCTCGATTCTCGTGGGAATCCTACTGTGGAGGTGGAAGTAGGATTAAGTGATGGGGCATTTGGCCGGGCGGCGGTACCCTCAGGGGCATCCACGGGAAAACGCGAGGCTGTAGAGTTAAGGGACAAGAGAAAGAAAAGATATAATGGGAAAGGTGTGGAGACGGCGGTGAAGAACGTCAATGAGGTGATAGCGCCGGCCTTGCTTGGCATGGATGCTATGGACCAGAGGTTGGTGGACCAGACTATGATAGAGCTTGACGGTACAAAGAACAAGGGCAAGCTAGGGGCTAACGCTATTTTGGGGGTCTCGCTAGCAGTAGCGAGGGCCGCCGCGGATTCGGCGGGCATGCCCTTGTACAGGTATATAGGGGGAACCAATGCCTGTGTCTTACCCATGCCAATGATGAATATTCTAAATGGCGGTGTGCATGCTGCCAACAACGTGGACCTTCAGGAATTTATGATAATGCCCATAGGGGGAAAGACATTCAAAGAGGCGTTGAGGATAGGGGCAGAGGTGTTTCATGCCCTTGCCTCTGTTCTAAAGGACAAAGGGTATTCAACCGCAGTGGGTGACGAAGGGGGTTTTGCACCCAACTTATCCAGTAATGAAGAGGCAATAGAAATGATTCTTGCCGGTATCAAGAAGGCAGGATACAAGGCGGGAAAGGACGTGGTACTGGCACTGGATCCGGCATCATCATCATTTTACAAGAATGGAAAATACGTGTTCTGGAAGTCAGATCAATCAGTGCGCACTGGGGAAAAGATGATTGAGTATTATGAGGCACTAGTGAATCGCTACCCTATTGTTTCCATAGAAGATGGACTGGCAGAGGAAGACTGGAAAAACTGGAAAAAGATGACCGAGAGAATGGGTGACAAGATACAAATAGTTGGAGATGATCTTTTTGTAACCAACACCAAGCTTATAGCAAGGGGCATCAAGGAAGGCTCGGCCAATGCGGTGTTGATCAAGTTAAACCAGATTGGGACATTAACCGAAACACTTGAGGCCATAAGCATGGCTCATAGGGCCGGGTGGAATGCTGTGGTGTCTCACAGGTCGGGGGAGACTGAGGATACGTTTATTGCGGATCTTGTGGTAGCTGCAGGCACTGGTCAAATCAAGACAGGTTCCCTTTGCCGCTCTGAGAGAATTTGCAAGTACAATCAACTTCTCAGAATAGAGGAAGAACTGGGTGATTCGGCTGTATTTGGGTGGCAAGACTGAACCATCAAGGATATAAAGCACTTGACATACGAAAAAAATCGTTGTTAAGATCATCGAAGTTGCGTGGTTGTCGGGTAGGGTTCGCTCGGAAGCAGCCATACTGCCTTGCCAGAGCGACCACCTGATTGGCTTAACCATGATAGATCCAAGAAAGGAGGTTGGGCTTTGGCAGAGGGAGTAGTAAAATGGTTTAGTGCTGCGAAGGGCTATGGTTTCATCAAACAGGAAGACGGCCAGGACCTTTTCGTTCACTTTTCCTCCATCAACATGCCCGGGTACAAGACTCTCATGGAAGGCGATAGGGTGACCTTTGAGGTGGAAGAAACTGATCGAGGACCTCAGGCAAAGAATGTTACAAAGCTATAGCTGTTTAACGTAGCAAAAAAAGAGGCAATTCATTAAGAGTTGTCTCTTTTTTTGTGGTTCTAGGTCACCAGGTCGGTAACAAACCAAGGTCTCCCCATTGGTATTGACATAGCGCCACAAGTACAATTGCAGCCGTTTCTGCCCTGAGTATCCTGGCACCGAGACTCACGGGGGTAAATCCAGCCTCCATTGCTTGGGTCAATTCACCCCTTGAAAAACCGCCCTCAGGGCCCACTACTGCAACCACTCTGTTTGTTGGCGGCTCGTCCCTGAGAATTCGCCTTAAGTCACGAGCCCGTTCCTGCTCCCAGAGAATTATTTTGAGTGATTTTGGATCAGATCCCATCGCTAGGACATGAGCTAGATCAGTTACGGGTTGAATCTGAGGGGGTCTTGCCCTGTCTGATTGCTCTGTGGCGTTTCGGGCAACCTCATTCCAGTGCCGCAGCTTGTTTTCTGCTCTCTTGGGGTCAAGGCGTGCAACTGTTCGTTGTGAATAAAAGGGGACAAT
>DQZA01000053.1 GCA_011042035.1 Desulfobacteraceae bacterium | reverse complement strand
GTGGAAAGGAGAAGTACAAGATGAAGTTGCTTCGTATTGATATGAAAAGCAAAAAAACAGCAACGATGGATCTTCCTCAGGACTGGATCGCAATAGGGGGGAGCGGTCTCATTGCCAAGATAATGAATAATGAAGTGCCAGCAGATTCGGATCCCCTCGGCCCTCAGAACAAACTCATTATTGCATGCGGCCCTTTGGCCGGAACAATGGCGCCACAACTTGGTCGGATTTCAGTCGGTGCAAAGAGCCCCTTGACACTGGGCATAAAAGAGGCAAACTCGGGTGGGCCAGCGGGGCAATATATGGATAGATTGGGGTTTCGGGCAATTATTATTGAGAACGTTGCCGAAAAAGAAAAAATGTTTTGTCTTCGGATTTCAAAAGGCGGAGCTATCCTTGAGCCAGCCGATGAATACAAAGGACTGAAAAACTATGAATTAGTGAGTAAAATTCATTCAAAGTATGGCAAAAAGGTGGCGATTATCTGTACTGGTATTGCCGGTGAGAGGATGTATCGAGGTGCATCCGTATCATTTACTGATATTCTGGGCGATCCATCGAGGAATGCTGCACGAGGTGGGCTCGGTGCAGTTATGGGTTCAAAAGGACTAAAAGCAATTATCCTTGATGCATCAGGTACGCCGCCTATAGATATTTGTGATCGTGGCCTTTTCAGAAAGACAGTTAAGTCCTGGGTTCGTACGATCGCCCACGACATCAGCTGTGGGCTTTACGCAAAATATGGCACACCCTTTGCGGTCGCGAATTCGGCCAACCAGGGGACTCTCCCCACGAATAATTATCATTCGGGCAGGCCTAATGATTTCTACAAGATTAGCGGGGAAGCCATTCAGGAAAGGCTTTTTGAACGGGGCGGCAGGATGCACGGCTGCATGCCCGGTTGTGTGGTCAAATGCTCTATTATTTACCCGGATGAACAGGGGAAGCGCCTTGCCTCGGCCTATGAGTATGAGACAATTGCGATGCTTGGTTCAAACCTGGGAATCATGGATCTGGATGCCATTGGAAAACTGAAATTTATGTGTGACGATTTAGGCCTTGATGCTATCGAGGTAGGAAG
This sequence comes from Desulfobacteraceae bacterium, assembly GCA_011042035.1. GTDB lineage: Bacteria > Desulfobacterota > DSM-4660 > Desulfatiglandales > Desulfatiglandaceae > B111-G9. The sequence continues at coordinate 2,666 of DQZA01000053.1, read as the reverse complement.
TGCTCTTGCCGTGGCTTCTGAGGCTGACAAGATGAAAATGGGTGATTGGAAATCCGCCGCAGAACTCCTCATGCAAATAGAGGAGGGAACAGCTTTGGGAGTGGCATTAGGAAATGGGGTTGTGAGCACAGCAAAGGCCTTGGGAGTTAAACGAGTTCCTGCGTTCAAAGGACAGGCAATCCCGGGGCATGATCCCAGGGGAGTCAAGGGGACAGGGGTCACATATGTGACAAGTCCCATGGGGGCGGACCATACTGCAGGGCTCACCTATAAAATCCCTCGATCAAAGAAAAGGCAGGTGGAGAATTCCCTTCGGTTTCAGGTCCAGGCAGCCACCTGTGACACCTTCGGGTATTGCCTCAACGCTGTCCCTGGCGGGCAGGCCTCGATCTATCGTTTTTTTGCTGATTTAATGAACGCACGTTACGGCATGGCTTTGACTTCAGATGATATTGTTGAAATCGGAAAACAGACGATAAAGGACCAGCTCAAATTTAATGAGGGGGCCGAATTTACTGCGCTGACCGAGCCTTCTGCGACGTTTTTGAGATCGGAACCACTTCCACCGACGAATCAAGTTTTTGATGTCAATGAAAACGATATAGGCAAAATCTGGGATCAATTAGATACCTTCAAAGAGCCGAAAAAGACCTGGGAGGTTCGGATTCCTCCTATGCCGAATATACTGTTTGGGGTGGGCGTTATCCAAAAAATGGGTGGAGCTGCCAAGAAACTGAATATGAAAAAACCAATGATCGTCTCAGACCCAATTATGCAGCGGATTGGGAGAGTCAATGAAGTGCAGGAAATCCTTCAACGGGCCGGGATTCAACCGGTTCTATTCTTAGACGTTGAATCCGACCCTCCCGTCGAACTCATAGGAAGAGGTGGGGATGTTTACAAGAAGAATGATTGTGACGGCATTATCGGCCTTGGGGGCGGGAGTTGTTTGGATGCGGCCAAGGCCATTGGGTTACGGGTATCCCATCCTGGGCAGTTACCAGAATATGAAAGCATTGTAGGAGGGACCGCAAAGATAGGACCTGGGCTGCCACCTCTGATTTGTATCCCAACGACCTCAGGGACGGGCAGTGAGGTGAACCCCTATGCGGTTATTACCAATAGGCAGCGCAATGTCAAATTCATGCTAATGAGTAATTTTCTGATTCCTAAAGTGGCAGTTATAGATCCAGATTATTGCAAGAGCATGCCCCAGGAATTGACTAGGGAATCAGGGATAGATGCACTCGCGCACTGCATTGAAGGCTATGTGGCATTGGCAGCCCCATATCATCCATACTTTGAATCTATGGCCCTTTATGGGACCAAACTGATTGGTCGGAGCCTAGTCAAAGCCTTTATCAATGGAGAAGATATTGATGCAAGAAGCGATATGTGCATGGCAGCCGCTTACGGTGGCATTGCTTTTAGTAAGGGGCTTGGGTTAGGCCATGCAATAGCCCATGTTCTGGGTGCCCACTATCATATCCCCCATGGCAAAGCCGCAATCATTGGTTTGATTTGCTTTGTCAGGGCAAATAAGGAGTTATGTGTTGAAGAATTCTCGGATCTTGCCTTTATGCTGAACCGTTCCCAGGATCTGGAAACAGCATTGATCAAACTATACGAAGACCTTCATATTACCGCAAAGCTGAAGGAGTTTGGTATTCCAGAAGAAGACCTTAGGAAAATCGCCTTTTTTGCATATAGGGATGCCGTCAATATTGCGACAAATCCCTCGGCACTGACTGAAAAGAAGATACTGTCTCTCCTTGAAAATGTCTATGATTAGTCACTAAGTTCCGGCTACTATGAAGGCCGTGGCGGGACCATGGGGCAAAGGGGCTTCAAGTTTACCCCGAAGGGGTGAGTGCAAAGGCCCCCTCACCGCTGAAGGTAAAACAGGTGTTTAGCCGCTGTGTTCCAGTGAAGATTCTCTATCCAGTCTCCCCCAAGAGATTCCACGGAAGATCCAGTATTTCAAGGGACTGGGACTGCCTCTCTTCGTTCACCAGACGCAACAAGGCCTGTCCGTCTGTATTAAGCGAGATTCTGATAGGTTCCGAGTATCAGCTCAATAATTAGGGGCATAGCAGCAATGTACTATCGGGGCAAGAGGATTTTTCTTCCGCTCCGGGCCTCCCGGGCTGGTCAGGCACTCAGAGATCATTTAAGCAATCAGCTCGGATCCACAGAAAACTGAGTGCCTGACGGCGCCCTCCCGACAGTCGCGTCAGCAAAACCCTTCATTTTATGGACTCAAAGCGCCCGAGGAATTGGGCACCCAGCAGATTCGGGAATACCTGGATTATCTGGCTGAAGTGCGACTCGTATCCGCCTTCCCCCAGAATCAAGCGCTTAACGCGATTGTTTTTCTTTTTAACCAGGTGTTGAAGGTTGATCCCGGAGAGTTTGGTGATTTTACCAAGGTCGATTCCTTACCTCGTAATTTCCACCGCGCTTATATCATCGGTTACATTATCTTGCAAATATCGCGACACCTTCCCTCACAATTATCAGGGTAAATAACAATTAGGCAGGCTTTTTACACATCAGATTCAGCCTTCTTCAGCACCAGTATGTAAAGTTCAGATTCATCCACAAAGGTGCCTACTTCAAATCCAAATGGTTTGAACAACTCCATCGCCGTTCGCTTATCTGGAAAT
>DQZA01000257.1 GCA_011042035.1 Desulfobacteraceae bacterium | reverse complement strand
TCCATTTCTTGTAAAAATCAGGGGACACCAAGCTAACCATGTTCTGGTACGATGATACTATTATGGGAGCCAGTCTCGACTTGGCTATTAGGGGTGTCTTTGCGGGGAGAAAAAATGTCAGTAAAACGATACCAAGGTAGGTTATTATCAACCCCTTAGCTGTTGCTAGGCCTGCTCCAAACAAACGGTCCACCATGCCCATCGGTCCCTTTCGGGCCATGGACCTTAAAATAGAGCCAATAATGTTAGCAGCTATGATCACACCCACTAACAACGCTATAAAACATATTAGTGACAAAAATGGAACATCTGGCATGACGTGGCGCAACTTGGCAGTCAACATGGGCTGATACCTGTTGGCAAACCATATTCCACCCACAATCCCCACTAGTGACACTATTTCCTTTAGGATACCCCGGAAGATCCCTCGTACAATCAAAAATAACATTATGCAAATAATGATAATATCGAGAGAGTTCATGATAGCTCTATTAACAAAGGGCTTTGGTAAAGGTCAAGAAGATTGTAAGGGAAATCAGTACGCTTGCGGCCTCTTCTCAGGTGGGGCGGATGACACTTGTCTCATCCCTTTAAAGGGATCTTATTTTTTCAGGATGATTAGCATCGCAGTGCTCAACCTCGGGGTATCTTTAATATTCTGTCTGATGCTCGTCAAGCGTCGATGCCTTTTGGATATTTCGAGGGATTCATCCCGTCTTTGGGGGGGAATCGTATAGTGAATGTGGAGCCTTTCCCGGCAACGCTGTCCACAGATATACTGCCTCCATGTGTTGCAATAATCCCATGGCTCACAGCCAGTCCCAGGCCTGTTCCTTTATTATCATCACTTTTTGTCGAAAAAAAGGGCTCGAATATCTTGCTGATGTTCTCTGGAGCTATCCCGCAGCCGGTATCTTTTACTCTGATGATTACAGACCCGCCCTCAAGTCCTGTTTCAATCGTGAGAATGCCTTTTCCCTCCATTGCCTCGGCAGCATTTAGGGCCAGATTCATAAAAACCTGCTGGAGTTGCCACCTATCACCCACAATTGGCGGAAGGGTTGAACCGAGTTCTTTGCGAATTTCGATATCCTGGAAAAGTGACTGTGCCTCCACAATGGACAGCGTCTCCCGTAGCACCTCATTTATATCCAGCTCTTTCGTCTCCGGCTCAGCCTGTCTTGAGAAATCCAGCAGCCCCTTAACGATCCTCTTGCAGCGCTCGGCCTGATCAATCACCTTTAGCAGGGTTTTCTTGATTTGCTCTTCTTCTTGTAAATCCTCCAGCAATAAGTGGGCGTACATAAGGATGCCTCCGAGCGGGTTATTAAGCTCATGGGCCACTCCAGCTGCAAGTCTACCCACGGATGCCAGTTTTTCCGATTGAATAAGCTGCATCCTGGCCTTCTCCAACCTCTTTTCTGCTTCTATTCTCGGCCTAAGGTCTTGCAAAATAGCCATAGTGGCCACCTCTTCACCATTTTCGTATATTATGGAAGCCGTGATCTCAACAGGAATTTCAAATCCATTGACATCCCTTACCATGGTCTCCATGTAATGAAGCTTACCTACTCCCCCAGAGTCTTTGCTCCTCAGCTTTTTCATGATCCCTTTTCCCTCACCAGGGGGATAATGCTTATCCACGTCGATCCCTATTGGCCCTTCAAGATCCGGATACCCAAACAATTGCCTTGCGCTCTCATTCATCAGAATGATTTTCCCCTCCATGTCAGCAACTATAATGGGGTTTACAGAGCTGGCAATAATCTTCTCAAAAAAATCTCTTGTCTTTCTGAGCTTCTTCTCTACCCTCCTGAACCTTGATATATCTCTCATCGTGGCCACAATGTGGCTTATCTGCCCAGATTTACCCAAGATTGGTTCACAGGTGATCTCCTCCCATGCAGCGACCCCATCTGAATGCACAATTTGTTTCTCTATTGTGACGGCTCGCTTCTCAGCAAACAATAGGGGAAAAGGGCACCCCAAAGGATTACATGGCTCTTCAGAATGAAACAACACATTATAGCAGGTCTTACCAACCACATCCCCAAGACCCTTTCCATATGTCTCGATGAATGCCCTATTGGCGGCCAAGAATCTCTGGTCGGTTCCCAGTACCCCTACGGGGAATGCCAGTGAATCAAAAAACTCGCAAAATATTTCCTTCTCGAAAAGGGCCTCCATTGCCACTGCTCCTTTGAGCGCTAAATCCAGTAAAGTGGGGTGATCACCATCCACCGCTTTCCACAAAAGGCCTTTTGCCCTCCCAGGCAGAAGATCTTGAACGATCAGGGCTCCCAATCAAGTCACTTACGGCTAAGCAGTTGCCGCACCTTTCTCAGGAGCTCTTCAGGTGGGACGGGTTTTTGAAGGAGATAATCGCATGGAAGCCAGTTGTCCGAGGGATAAGAGTCCCAAGGACCCTTTAAATCTACCGATGTTATCATGATCCTTGGTTTATCCTTAGACTGTTCATCCTTACTCAGAGCCTCCACCAGGTTCGCCCCCTCACTGTAAGTTTCCATCATGAGATCTATGATAAAAAGATCGGGACACTCCGATTTAGCCTTTTCTAAACCCTCTTTTCCACTGTAGGCCTCTACCACCTCATAGCCTGCGGACTTAAGAACTATGCCTGTGGAGGCAACGAAATCCGGGTCATCATCTACAATAAGTATCTTTTCCCGCTGACTATTCATTCCCATCCCTCCTTTCCCCTTTTTTTGAATATATCAAAATCACTTTTCCCCTCATCTATTGAACCAAAAGACCAATTTAGCTTACTTATGATCTCTATTGCTCCTAATCCTACCGGGCAAACTAGCGAGCACCTGCCACATCCAACACACGCTGATCCTCCGAAATTCATCACATCAAATTTCAACTTGTGCTCGTGCCTGCGGGCCAACCTGGTACCAGGAGTGGGCCTTGGGTTATGACCGCTAGTCTCTCTACTAAATCCCTCATGTAGGCATGCATCCCAACCCCTCAACCGAGTATAGCCCTTCACAGAAGTAAGGTCGGTGACATAATAACACGTGCAAGTCGGACATACGTACACGCAACTGCCACAATTTAGGCAACATGCCGCTAGATTCTCCCAAAATTCTTCGTCGACATTCTCTTTTGCCAATACCCGTAAGGCACCCGCCATTCCAGGGTTTATTTGGGCGATTTTAGCTGTCCTTGACTTTTCTTCCTCCAACAGTCTCGCATCCTCTGGTCCTGCTTCCTCGAATAACCCCAGCGAAAGTAACGCATCTCCATTAGCGCTGCCACTCTCAACGACGTAAAAGTCACCTAGGTCAAACATCTGCAGATCATAGCCTGACTCTGCGAAGGGCTTACCATTTGCCTCTATGCAGAAGCAAAAGCGGTCTCTCGGCTCTTTACAAGCTACCACAATTATGATCATCGCACGTCTCCTGGAAGTGAAGTGTGGATCACTCAGCCCATCTCTCGTCATAAACCTTTCGACAAACTGTATCGCTCGCATCTCGCATGGCGCAATACCGAACAACAGCGTTGGCTCAGCTTCCGTTATTATGGAGATCTCCTGCCGCGCAAACTCGGCGATGGCCTCGACCTGGGGCATCAAGAATGCCTTTGCTGAAATAAGAGGCTTTCCATTGTCCAGGTCCAAATTGCCTAGACCTGGCTCTGCGTAAACAACTTCGCCTCCGGGCAAGAGCTGGGGGCAATAGATCCGCCTTTGAAGAGCCAGCTCCTCCAGCAATGGCCCTATCCT
>DQZA01000253.1 GCA_011042035.1 Desulfobacteraceae bacterium | reverse complement strand
TTATTGGATATGAGAAGACCATTCAGTCCTTTGACCGCAACGCTATCCTAGCTTACTTGGATAAATGGTACACGCCCCAAAACATGGTAATTGTTGTGGTGGGAGACTTTGAAGCACAACGCGTCTTGAACCTCATAAAGGCCCTTACTCGTGATTTTCCGCGCCGCAAGTGGGCAATTGCCAAGAGACCCGCTGAGCCTCCCCAAAGGAAATATAGGCAGGAGATAATTCGTCGTGACGTGAGGCAGGCTTATGTGGACATCTCATGGCACATTCCTGCCCTTTCCCATCCAGATACTGCAGCCTTGGATGTGATGGAGATTATTCTAGGGCACGGGAAAAGTTCAAGGCTGTACAATAGAATAAAGGCTCGCCTTAACCTGGTCCAGGACATTGATGCCAGCGCATGGGAGATGAAAGATAGCGGACTTTTTTCAATAGACGCCACGCTCCCTCCAGGCAACCTTCCGAAGGTGTTAGAACAAATCGCCCAGATAATAAGGCAACTGCAAGATACCCCCGTTTCACAAAGAGAATTGATCAAGGCAAAGACAATTGTGGAAGCAGATTTTCTTTATAGTATGGAGACAGCCTCCGGCCAGGCAAGGACATTGGGTTTTTTTGAGGCCATGACGCAGGACATGAAAAATTGCGACACGTACTTGCAGCAGGTGCGGGCAGTTACTGCCCAGGAAATATTAGAGATGGCGAGAAAATACCTCCGTCCCGCAAACATGTCTCTTGTGGCGATGCTACCCAGGGACCAGGTTGTGCAATTGAACGAGGCCAATGTCCAAAGACTTTTTGAAAACCCCATGTTGAACAGAGCAGAAAAGTGCACAGGGCGCGATGTGGTTACTGAACCAAAGAAGGTGGCCCTTTCCAATGGACTTAGAATAATAGTGAAGGAAAACCATTCCCTCCCCATTGTCTCAATTGCGGCCACCATGCTGGGGGGGACCCGCTTAGAGCCAGAGGGTAAATGGGGATTGTCGAGGTTTGTGGCAAACATGCTGACCAGAGGGACCACCACCATGTCGGCCAGCGAAATATCAAGGGAAGTGGAGACCATGGGCGGTCGGCTGGAAACCTTTTCCGGGAGAAATAGTCTTGGCCTCACAGCCAAATTTCTGAGCCGTGACTTTGCGCGGGGTATCAGCTTATTGGGCAATGTCTTAACAGAACCTGCCTTTCCAGAGGATGAAGTGGAAAAGGTGAGGACGGATATGCTTCAAACCATTAAGACCAAACAGGACCGCCCCATGGCCCAACTCTTTGATTTGTTTTACTCTACCCTTTACAAACATCACCCATATGGCCACCCCCAAACGGGAACGCAAGAGACTATCAAAGCAATTTCAAGGGATGATCTTATAAACTGGTACCGGAAAATGTCCGATCCCTCGAACATGGCCGTGGCGGTAGTGGGTGATATTGATGCCGACACGGCAATACAAATGCTTTCAGCAAGGTTTTCCGACCTGCCCTCACACCATTACAGCCCCAGGCCCACTCCCCCGGAGCCCCCACTCACGTGCAACAGGACCGCAGTTGTTCACAAGAAGGCCGCACAAGTCAATTTCGTTTTAGGCTTTCTTGACGTGGGGCTTAGAAACCCCCTCAACGCCCCCATGGAAATTTTGAACACGGTGCTCTCCGGCCAGGGAGGCAGGTTGTTTTACAGGCTGCGTGATCAGCAGAGTCTCGCCTATGCTGTAACCTCCTTCAGACGGCCTGGCCTGGAAACTGGTGCCTTTGGCATATACATGGGATGCGCTCCGGAAAAATTTTCATTGGCAAAGGAGGCGGTGCTAGGGGAAATGGAGGCCCTTCGTGCCGAGGGGATCACTTCCAGGGAACTTCAGATGGCAAAGGATCACCTTTTGGGAATGCTGGCAATAGAACGCCAGACAAATGGCTCCCAGGCCTTCAACATGGCACTAAATGAACTTTATGGCCTGGGGTATAGATATGATGAAAAGTTTGCCAAAAAAATCAGGCAGGTGACGCTAAAAGAAATAAGGGAGGCAGTGACAAGCGTCATTATGCCAGGTCGCTACGTGCTCGTAGCCATTGGCCCGCAAAGAACAGGCATAGATAGCAGTGATCAACAGGATTCAAGGACTTCAGCCGATGATGCTGATGACTGAGGGTAGGAGCAGTATCCAGCAAGGCTTGCGGGATAAACAAAAACATGATAGAGCCGTATGGAATACGTTAGCGGTCACTTTTTAATAGCTTCCCTTAGTGCGGCCCTGGCCAAGAGCCTTGTTGAGTCAAGCACCGGCAGGGGGCAGTCGCCAGGGTCAACTAGCAGTGGGATCTCGGTGCAACCAAGGATAGCAGCATCACAGCCCTGGTGCCTCAAAGTGTCGATTACCTGATTAAAATACCTTCTTGATTCATCCCGGAATATACCATTTACAAGCTCCTCAAAAATGATCCTGTCAATTTCCTTTCTTTCTGCTTCCGGTGGAATTTCATACCCAAGCCCGGCCCCCTCCAATACTTTGGGATACACAGGCCCTGTCATAAGATACTTGGTTCCCAAGATCGCTAGTTTTCTGTATCCCTTACGCATCGCCTCTTGCACTACCGCCTCGGCAATGTGGAGGCAAGGGATGGGGGAGGCGTTGACCACCAGGTCAAATGCCTCGTGGATCGTGTTATCAGGGCAGATGGCAAGCTGTGCCCCGGCCTCGACCAACTTTCTCACCGATGAAAGCATTAGCTCCGCCACCCCTTGCCAGTTGCCCGACCTTATGTGAACCATATACTGCCCCAAGGGATAGGTGTGCATGGTCACCTCAGGATGCATGTGCTCACCCATGTATTGGGGTGCTTCTATGCAAATGGTTCGGTAACAGAGGGCTGCACCTTCTGCGCTACAAGCCACAATCCCGATGTGCTTTGCCATTTCAATCTCCTCATTTTACAGAGATTACTTGTCCCCCTGTGATATTCACAAGTTCCTTCGGCGTGAGCCTGAAAACAGCATGTGGTGTCCCGGCCGCAGCCCATATTTCTTGATACTTAAAAAGGTCCTCATCAATAAATATCTGTGGCCTTTCAGTGTGGCCCACAGGTGCCACCCCGCCAATGGAAAAACCTGTCCTCTTTTTTACAAATTCAGCATCTGCCTTTTCAATGGGCTCGGCGATTAGCTCTGAAATCCTTGCTTCATTAATCCTGTTTGGACCGCTCGCAATCACCAAAATGGGTCTCTGGGTCTCACGGGTCCTAAAAACGATGGACTTGGCGATCTGTGCCACGGCGCAACCCACGGCCTCGGCCGCTTCCTTTGCACTCCTCGTTGACTGTGGCAATTCCAGGACCTCACAATCAAGCCCCTGGTTCCTCAACACCTCCTGCACCCTTTGGGCGCTCACACTTAGTTCTCTACCCATAACCATTCCTGCACCTCTCCACTAATGTAAAGCACTTAATGTTAACAATAAGAACGCCGAGATGGGAATGTGGCAAATTTTCCCCATCACAAACTCCAATCACCCACTCATAAGCGTACCAGCACCACGATCCAAGCAGTGTAATATGAGCCTTTCCAGGAGATTCATTTCCGCGCCGGCCATAAATTCTTAGGCACAACAGTTATCAAAGGTGGGGTAAATTTGTTAAGCATTGTGGTTAAACACATACCTACTTTTCTTCAATTCCCTGGCGTCTATTTTCTTCCCCGATCGTCAATCATCAATCGCCTCCCTCACCTTCCTTACCAGGCCTTCAAAGGAAAAGGGTTTCTGGATGTAATGGATATCCCCAGAGAGTATCCCTTTCTGCATGAT
>DQZA01000007.1 GCA_011042035.1 Desulfobacteraceae bacterium | reverse complement strand
GCAAAGCTTACCCAGATATTTGAGGGAACTAATCAGATTCAAAGGGTTGTCATAGGCAGGGAGCTGACCAAAAGAATCCCATGAGGAGGCGGGTTCCTTTTGAATGGTTTTTCGTTAGAGGTGCCATTCTGGCAAGTAAACGGATATTCCAAGCTGGCCAAAGGCTCAGCATTTTCTGTAATGTGCCGAGGAGGGAAGGAAATCCATGGAGTATTCCAAGATGCTTCTAAAACAAGGTGATTGTGCGCTGGTTGTCATTGACGTTCAAGAGCGGCTTGTTCAAGCAGTACAAGAGAGGGAAAGCCTGGTAGGGAACATCATTAAGCTAATGAAGTTTGCCCGGCTTTCACATCTCCCGGTAGTGATTACAGAACAGCAGAAATTGGGACCTACTGTGCCGGAAATCAGCAGTTTAGTATCACTATTGAGGCCCATAACGAAGCTTACCTTTGATTGTTTCAAGAACGCCGAGTTTGTCGATCGGATCCAGGGGCTTGGAAAGAAGACGCTCATCGTGGCCGGTATTGAGGCCCATATTTGCGTGTTGCAGACGGCGATCCATGGAGTTTCCACCCACCGTCTCCACGTGGTGGCAGATGCCATTTCATCCCGGAGTCTCCATGATAAAGAGATGGCCATCAGCAGGATGGTCCATGCCGGAGTGACCATTACTTCAACGGAAACCGTGATCTACGAAATAATGGGACAGGCTGGCACAGAACTTTTCAAGAAGGTCTTACCCTTGGTAAGATAGATATCAATACTCCGGCGGCATCTTTTTTAGCTGGGCCAGAGAAAAGACAGGGCCGTCTTTGCAGACGTATTGATCCCCGATATTGCACCTCCCACACATGCCTATGCCGCATTTCATTCTCATTTCCAGTGAAAGTATGATCCGCTCAGGAGGAAATCCCAGCTTTTCAAGCACGGGCTGGGTGAACTTTATCATTATGGGGGGGCCGCAGACAATGGCTATGGCGTTTTCCGAACTCGTAATTTTCTGTTCCGTGATGGTCGGGACAAATCCCACATTGTATTTCCAGTCTGGGTCGTCAGTGGCGTCCACAGTAATGTGCATCTGAATGTCGTCTCTCTGCTCCCAGGCAGCCAGTTCATCTTTGTAAAGTAACATGCCAGGGCTTCGTGCCCCGTAGACGACTATGATGTCTTCGAACTTGGGGCGATTGTCGGGGTGAAGCATGTAAACAATACTGGACCTAAGGGTTGTGAATGCGAATCCTCCCCCGATGATCACCACGTTCTTACCTTCCATTTCCTCCCATGGGTACCAGTTACCTAACGGGCCTCGGATACCCATGATCTCACCGACTTTCATATTGTGCAAATGGGTGGTGACCAGACCCACTTTGTTTACGGTGAAGCTAACAAATCCCTTTTCAGTAGGAGATGATGCAATGCCGATGGGGATTTCGCCTTTGCCCGGAACGGACAGTTCTGCAAATTGCCCGGGAATATAAGAAAATTTCTCTTCGTCTTCAGGATTAAGGAAGACGAACTTGAAGGTTTTGAGATTCTTATCCTCTGTCTCGGTGATTATCTCTTCTATGCGAACCGGATAGGGTAGATAAGGATTATCCAACGCAGCACCCTCCTATGTAATTTCAAATGTCAAAGTAGGTACTCAGGTGTATAGACTGAAGGCCGAAGCCAGTTCTCCTATCTATTCAGTGGCTGTTCATCAATTCAATAACGTGTCTTATGTCAATATTAACCGGGCAAAATTGAACGCACCGGCCACAGCCTGAGCACTGCACTCCATTGCCGTATTTATCTACGTAATATTTCAGCTTATGCATGAAGCGCTGGCGAACACGCTGAAATTTTTCGCTCCTTGGGTTGTGGCCTGACCCATGCAAAGTGAAGAGGGGAAACATACAGGCATCCCAATTCCGTATCCTATCCCCGATTTTCTGGTAAACCTCATCCTGTATGTCAAAGCACCAGCACGTAGGGCAAAGGAAGGTACAGGTTCCACAATTTATGCACGCAAAGGCAAGGTCTTCCCAAAAAGGGGCATTAAAGAGTTCAAGCACATCCTTGTCGGCCAGCTTACTTGTATCAACCTTGGAAGAAATCTTTTCCTGAGCAGCCTTCTTCACCTCTTCAGCCTTAGAAAGCTCTTTGTCGCTTGCCTCGCTCCCTCCGTCCAATTTAGCGAGTAGGGTGGAGCCCTTTTCCGTGAGTGCCTTGGCAAGATATTGATCTTCTAAATCAAAAAGCAGCACATCCAGACCTTCTTCGTCGAAGGGTCCGCCTCCCACTGAGGAACAGAAACAAGTTCCACAGGGTTCATTGCACCCAAGTCCCACAAGGGTGCTTGCCTCATATCTACGCACCCACCACGGGTCTTTGTATTCAGGGTTGTCGAAATTTCTCTTAACGATTAGAAACCCGTGAGCATCACACGGCCTCAGGCCTATGATGGCCTGAGGGCCGAAGTCCTTTTGAGCTTCCTTCAAGATATTGTAATCCGGATCGTTTTCATCCGTACTAAATTCAAACATTCGTTCAGATTCTGGATAGACTAGCGATTTTGGGGAAAGGCGGGTATTTTGATAATCAAGATCTGGAATCGTCTGCTCCTCCAGGCGCACGAATTTATGGAAATCACCGGCCTTTACCGGAACAAATACCTTGTACTCGCTTTGCAGAGCCTTAATCCCTTCCAACCATTCATCTTTCGAAAAAACCTTATTTTCCATAAGATTCCCTTTTTCAGCCGAGTTTTTCTTTAATTAAGAACCAATTCTTAAAGGATAAAATCATTATAATCATCAGGTCTGTATACATCCAGCGGAGGCCTTTGGTCCAAGGCAAGCCCAGCCTCCCAAGAGAAAAGCTCCTCGGCATCCTTGTTCAATTTTTTTGTAAACTGTCTCATTGGTATGCCAACTGGACACACCCTCTCACATGCCCCGCAATCCGTGCATCTACCTGCACAATGATAGGCCCTGAGAAAATGAAACGTCATGGTGTCCGTGGGGTCTATACTCTTTCCAACCCATTGGGGTCTCGATTCATCCACAAAGCAAGTCGGACAGTAACAAAGAGGGCAGGCATTCCTGCAGGCATAGCACCTAATGCAGTTTGCAATCGTACGGGTGAAGAATGCCCATTTTTTATCGGGATCCATGCTCTCAACAGCCCTCACGTCCTTGTAAGGATCAACCCCCTCTTGCTCCTCCACAAGGTCTGCCACTAATTCGTCGTATAAGACCGGATTACGGTGCCTGCAAACAGCACAATTGCTTTGCAGAAACTCCTTTTTCTCAAGGGTCTTCTCGAAGTCACGGCCCTTAACGGTAATAGTGTCTGCATCCTCGGAAACCTCCAGGATTTCTTTATTATCCACGGCCCTCTTTATCGCCCTGTGGTCCAACATGCCCTTGCAAGGGACGCCAACAATATATAACTGCTCCCTGCTGATCTGGTTTTCTATGATATGGGTAACGATATTCCTGGAGTTACATCCAGTGGCAAGGATCCCGATCTTCTCTTTTCTCTTGGTGAGATAGTTACACAGATTTAATGCACAATTACTGTCCCACCATAAAATATCTGCCTGATCTGGGTCCTTTATAAGAACGGGCTCGTTCATCATAGGCACCGAGCCTTTCTTGTAACCGATAAATACCTCAACAGTACCTGAATCCAGTAGCTTCCTGGCGGTTTCCCTTATTTTGTCCACATATTCTAACATTACGGTACCTCGGCTCTTTTCTTGATCAGGTATTTGGCCGGCCCTGTCTCCTTTACTTCCCGCCACACGGCCTGGGCCACCTC
>DQZA01000300.1 GCA_011042035.1 Desulfobacteraceae bacterium | reverse complement strand
GGTTCAACAAAATTGTAGATCAGATATATGTCACCATGGAAAATGGCGCGCGTGCATTGCAGACAGTTGACAAGACTCGCGACTCTACCTATTGGCGCGATGTGGGCACCTTGGATGCCTATTGGAATGCCAACATGGATTTGACTGGTGTAGACCCTTTTTTTAACCTTTACGGCCGGAGGTGGCCCATCCATACCTATCAATCTGCAACTCCGCCTGCAAAGTTTGTCTTCAACAACGAAAGAGCAGAAGGCGGAAGGGTTGGAAAGGCGCTGGACTCGCTCGTAGCGGCCGGGTGCATCATAAGCGGCGTGGTCAGAAACTCTGTGCTCTCCTACAACGTCATAGTGGGAAGTTGGTCCAATGTAGAGGAATCCGTTATCATGGATGGGGTGATCATTGGGAGGCACTGTAAGATCAAGAAGTGTATCATCGACAAGGAGAATTTCATTCCCTCCGGCACCCGAATCGGCTACGACCCGGATGATGATAGAAAGCGATTTACACTGACGGAAAGGGGAATCGTGGTGGTGCCAAAAGGTTACTTTAAAGAGTAGCACATGGCGCGCCTGGGAGGATTCGAACCCCCGACCCGCGGATTAGAAGTCCGCTGCTCTGTCCTGCTGAGCTACAGGCGCACCCTAAAGGTCAGCTTTGATATTCTTCCTTCTGACTCCTGCCTCCTCGTTCCTGACTTCTAACTACCATTGTTTAATTATACTAATTTCGGAAAAATTTCAGCAAAAAATTAGGCGAAAAGGCCTCACCTACTTGATGCGTCGCAGGTAATGATTAGTAGCGGCACCATTGAGTACCTGGCGAATTGCAACATTAGTATTCTCCTCTAATTCGCCCATTATCTTCGCCAGGGCCCTCAGGTGGATCAGGCTTTTCCTTGACTTGTTTTGGTGAGGGAGTCCAAGGTCGGGATTTGCTAATATGTCTATTACTTTATCTAAGAACAGTAGATCAAATTGATCCGGCATTTTGTATATCAAGTCAATCCATTGCTGCTTAAGCTCCTCAGGCATCTTGTCATAGGCGCTTATAAGGGTGGAATCTTTTCCAACATATAAAGTCCGTCGAAGGCCTTCTAGGGTCTCTTGAACCCTTCGTCTCAACTCGTGGTTTCCGTTACTGCCGCTGAGAATATCGCTCCACTTGCTTTCTATCTTTGCCCTAATCCAGTTCTCGGCTTTTTCTGGTGTAAATGAAAATTCAAGGAATTTTCTGTGGGCTCTCCTCAAATCATACTTGAGATTTTCCTCTGCACCTTCGACACAATCCAAGGCCCTATCCAATTCCTCAATATAATCCTCCTTCGCATCTTCGATGTTACACCCATTCCTTATAATCTCTTCCCACTGATCTCTTAGAAAACCCACCTCGTGTTTTATGAGAGAGAATATAAGGCCAGACTTGCTAATGGTGTTTCGAAGGGAATCGGATATTATATTGCAAGAGTTAACCTTGTCCTGGGCTAGCTCCCTTATTGCATTCAGAGACTCTTCTCTTAATTGATAAGAGAGAAGCTCTGTGCCTAAGGTTCTCGACAGTTTCTTGATCAAGCGAGTCTCGGGACTGTCTATCTTTATGGTGCCAAGCTGAAAGTGAATCTTTATGACCGCCACCACAATGTAATCCGTGTCTTGCCAGATTGGCTCACCGTCATAAGTCCTTGGGTATTCAACTTCTGGCTGTCCCTCTAAAAAAAGATCTTGCTTGCGCACCAAGACCGGCTCCATATGGTGAGAGTCCTCATGCCCGCCTCCAAGTTGAATCCTAATGCTCCTTGTATCACTCCCTGGCTTTTCCGCTGTCCAGCTCTTTTGTTTCTCCACGCACCACGACATGGCTTCCAAGGGCCGCCCCGGTTCGTCCCGGTACTCCATCCATGGTTTTCCAGGAGGATTGTAATCTGATTTTTCTGGAAGCCCCCACGAGATGTTTTTCCTTTCCTCATCTATGATACCCGAAGTAACCCTAGTGGCGACCATTTCAGGAGGGCTACCTATGGAATAAACTGTACCCTTGTAGGCGTTCGGGAGGCAAAAGAGAATTGTCTCGATTATTTCCTTGCAAGCCCGTTCAAGAGAGGTCTTGTCTACTCTAAGTGACAATTCATAAACCCCGGAGTTAGAATGCTCAGCACTCACTGGGCAATTCGACTTTCAAGAAACCGTACTTTAAGGATTTTTTTTGCTTTGTCAATAAAATAATTCGTCTAGCTTGACATTCATGGTGCTGAATAAGAAATTTTTCTTATGGGTAGGATCCGTGTTGCACTCCAAGGGGCAGGGAATGGGTTTTGGAGAAAATCATGTCACATTAGGTGATTGCCGCCTCCCCTTCTCTTTATTTCCTGGACCACTGCCTCTACGATCTCACCGGCACTTCCCTGTAAAAAGATGTCAGTTATAGAATTAGTGAGATGCGTTCTTTCCATGTTGATTTCAATCACCTTGGCATGATTCTGTTTTGCTATAGTGGGTATAGTATTTGCTGGAGAGACAAGGGCAGAAGTTCCAATCACCAAAAGGACCTTGGCTGAGGAGGCTAGTTGGAATGAGCGACTAAGTGCCTCTGGCGGTATAGGCTCACCAAAAAACACTACATCCGGTTTTAAGATTTTTCCGCATTCACATCTGGGAGGAAACTCGCTTCTCTTCGCATCGCTTTTATATTTCTTGCCGCACCATAGACAGGACAGGGTATTGGAGTTGCCATGGTATTCGATTACGTTCCTCGAACCTCCCTCCTGATGGAGATTATCTACGTTCTGGGTAATGATGTAATGCAAATACCCCATTTTCTCCAGTTCGCCAAGGCCTATGTGGGCCTTGTTTGGCTTAGCTGCCGATACAATCTCATCCATATCACGCAACATCTGCCAAACCTTTTCAGGATCAGCCCGGAAGGCTTCAATGCTCGCGTATTCTGCTGGATCATACTTAGACCACAATCCTCCAGCGCCGCGGAAATCCGGTATCCCGGACTCTACCGAGATGCCGGCACCTGTAAGCGCTAAAGTGAGATTGGAGTTAATTACCATCTCAGCGGCTCTTGCGATGAGTTTATCCATATGTCCGCTCCTTCTTGGTTACGACAACTACTCCGCTGGTTCAAACAGGATCTTTCGATCAGTGTTGCTATAAAGCTTGAATCGCGCCTTCAGTATCTTTTGCTCACCAAAGATATTTTCCAGCCTCACCTCTCCATCGCTTAACTCCACTAAGTCAACATTTTCCAAAATTTTCTCCTCTGTTCCATCTTTCACCAAAAACGCATGAGCCTCACACATTTAAAACACCACCTTTCCAATCTTTCTTGGGGTTATTTTTCCAGAGCCTCCAGTGCTCGTCTCAGGCACTCGTTGCTCTGAACACTCAGGCGGATCATTTCCCTAACCTGGCGAGCACTTTCCTCCTTGCCGGCCTCCTCGAGCTGTTCTGCGAACAACTCATATTCCTCTTTATGATGATCATTGTGAGTAATCCAATGTTCAAGCCTGATTTTGGCCTTCTCAATAAAGTCCATTTCGTCCTCCACTTTTCATTTCCTTGCAATAGCAGCAACTAATTAGTTCGCATCCATAAACTCTATACCCCTCTCCCCCTCGAGGGGGAGAGGCTGGATGAGCCTGCCTGCCGGCAGGCAGGCCTGCCTGCTGCAGGCAGGGCTCAAGGCAGAGGGAATTTATGGATGGACAGTAACAAAAAAGGCTAAGACATGCATAGTGACATGTCAATATATTTTGAAATACATTTTCTAGATTCATTTTAATTGGGGAAGAATAGTTGACTCCTAAGGGGTATCG
>DQZA01000009.1 GCA_011042035.1 Desulfobacteraceae bacterium | reverse complement strand
GAGTATTCCTCCGTGGCCTTGCCGGAGCCACAAAAAACAGAGACTGATCCCTGAGGGCAAGGAGAGGATAATCTTGCGTCACCACAAAGGGGCCTTTGTGGGCTGCTTTTCCCTCCGTCTGAAGAAAAATATAAACTGGGAGCTATTTAAAGAGTGGAAAAATAAAAGATATCCCTCCATTACCGAGCAGATCACAAGGGATTTTATCCCATTTATCAGGAACCACTACGATTACATAACCGCAGCACCCCCATCGGCCAAGAGACACCCCTTCCGTTACTGTGTCTATGACCTGGCAAGTGCTATTTCGAGACACACCAGAATCCCGTTTGTACCCGCATTCGCACAAAAAACAGACAAATTGCATCATGGCCGGTTTGCTAGTCTTAGGCAATCGAGGCCGAACCTTCTCAAGTCCTGGGATATACGAAACAGGGCGATCCTTTTTGTTGATGACTGCATAACTTCGGGCACAACCGCCAGATTGTGTTACGAAGCCTTGGTGCAATTAGGAAATCATGTAGACGGCCTCATCTGGGTGAGTGCAGGAGGATAAAATCAAATGATTTGATTTTTTAGAGAATTCCTGCCAAAATTAAAAAAGTTAAAGATCCTTTCCAATAATCGTCTGAGAAAGATACCATTTTGACTTCTAAGGAGGTTTTTATGAACCTGCTCAAAGAAACGGCCATCGAATCAATCAAACGCTTGCCGGAAGGGTGCACCATCGAGGACATCATGTATAGAATAGATCTTATTGCCCAGGTTTTTGAGGGTCTTAAAGATGCAGAAGCGGGAAGACTGATTACCACTGAAGAGCTCCTTGAAAGAGTTGACCAATGGGCCAGCTAAGGTGGACCGAAAAGGCGAGCAAGAATCTACAGGCTATTTTTGATTATATATCGAAAGATTCCAGAGTATATGCTACAAGATATGTAAAGGCGCTCATTCATGCAACAAAAAAGCTTGAAAATATGCCTCGATGTGGTCGTATTGTGCCGGAGCTTGAAGATCACGGATTTAGAGAAGTGATCTATGGGAACTACAGGATCGTATATCGAATCATCGGGGGAGATGATGATATCGAAATCCTTGCTGTAATTCATGGTGCCCGTGATATGAAAAGGGCTTTTCGGGAGGAATGGGAATTATTATGAATGAGATTTTAGGGAGTATTTTGGTCAACATTTGGTCAACAATTGCCTAAAAATATCCCTATGTTTTCGTGCATATCACTCAGGTTACTTTGCTTGCTAAAATTGATATAACATTTTGACTATATTAATATTTTTCCATTCTTTCATTTTATCGCTGTTTACATCATTTTCCTTTGAAAAGGCGTTCGGGACGCGGGGGTCGCTGGTTCAAATCCAGTCGTCCCGACCAGTTTCTGGCGATGTCAGCAAAATTGATGCCGCATGCCTTTACCTCGACCTGGATGTGCCCGGGTGCGGGAGGCTCGATCGGGGTTTGATCAATAATTGAGGTCTGGTATCCGCCGGGCCTTCTTACGATGACTTGTTTTGCGTTCTCAGGCATTCTTACTCGTGAGATACTTGAGCTCCTTGGTCGGCCCCGGTGAGTTCGCTGACCCACCTTCTCAGCAATCCGTCCTGGATTTCATTGGCTAACTGGGGGATGTTGCCCGTGGAAAGGGCCGGTAGAAGCCAGCTAAGGGATCTTTGAACATCTTCAACCGTAACCACTATGCCCTTTTCCAGGTACATTTCGTCGCGATACTTTAGGGTGCAATCCACCAACAATGCCGAAAGGCGCTTGGCGGATTCCCCGGGGGCCTGGTTTCGTGCCATTAGCTGCTGAAAGAGTTCTTGAATACCTTTGGGCTCATTTCTATCCAAGACTCACCACCCCTTGACTCCCCTAAACTTGGCCTGCTTGAACCAGGCGGGCAAAATGCTCAAATGACCGATCCCACGTGGCCTCTGCGTCTTTGGGAAAACAACACCCAGGCAACTGCCTCATTTTCAGGTGATAGGAAATACACTCGCAACAGACCCCCTTCCTTGGACATGGTTCGTATGTACAGTTGCAACGCTCAAGATTTCTTTCCTTTTTACATTCCATGTGATTTGCATTCTCTTTCTTCATTTCCTAACTTCTGACTCCTTTCTTCCTTTGTTTATATTTGGCATTTGCCTTTTGGGGTATTTTATGTTTGCTTATCCAGGTTTTCAAGAAACTCCCGAAACCAAGGCGGATTGAACAATAGTATATAGATGAGAAAAATTGCCGTCAATGGCAAGAAGAACACGATAAGATCTATGGTCAGTATCCCTGCGCTCAGCAAAATACGTTTTGTCATGGACATTGGAAAGGACCCCCATATTTTTCTTGACAAAAGTGTTCAAATATTGAACACTCCGCGCAAATGTTCCGATGATATGTTGGACACATGTGCAAGATGTTGAACCCGGACACCACGGGAGTATATTAACATATTTGGGTGAAAAAGAACCCAGAAGTTAGGAGTCAGGAGATGGGAGACAGAAGATAGAAGGTGGAAAGGCACCACTGGGTGGATCAGAGGTGCTGAGGATGTCATTTCGAGCCCCTTGTAGAATGGGCGAGAAATCTTTGCTATGGAAAAAGAAGACATTCATATATTGCGGCTAATGGGAGAGATCGAGCGAAACGGCTCGTTTTCTCAACGGGAACTTGCCCGGAGGCTAAACATCTCCCTGGGACTTGTTAACCGATTCATTAAACGTCTTGTGAACAAAGGCTATTTTAAGGTCAAGACCCTGCCAAGGAATCGAGTCAAGTATTTTCTCACCCCAAAGGGTCTAGCCCGCAAGAGTAAGCTTACCATAGAGTACCTGAAATACTCGGTCAATTTCTATAAAGAGATCAAGTCCCTTCTCATAAACAAATTCAAGGAGATGGAGGAGCGAGGGATAAAAAGGATACTGTTCTATGGCACAGGGGAAGCGGCTGAGCTTGCGTATCTATACTTGCAGCTTACGGCAATAAGGCTGGTGGGGGTAGTTGAGAGTGAGGGCAATGGGTCAGAATTCTTTGGGCACAAAGTGCTGCGGATCGAGAGGTTGCGTTATTGTGACTGGGACGGAATTCTCATTACAAGGCTAGAAGATACGGAACAAGGAATCAAACTTTTAAGGGATGCAGGAGTGCCATGGG
Organism: Desulfobacteraceae bacterium; assembly: GCA_011042035.1. Classification (GTDB taxonomy): domain Bacteria; phylum Desulfobacterota; class DSM-4660; order Desulfatiglandales; family Desulfatiglandaceae; genus B111-G9. Next base: position 679 of record DQZA01000009.1, on the reverse strand, counting down.
AGAAGATTTTCACATTATAACTAAGGAGCCCAGGTGGTACGCCCTTCACACGAAAAGCCATTTTGAACAAAAGGTCTTCGAGGGGCTTAGGGGAAAGGCTTTCGAGGCCTTTTACCCCAGGATGCAGGTGATGAGCAGGCGCAAGGACAGGCGCAAAAAAATCCTCGTGCCCATGCTTCCCGGATATGTGTTTGTGCGAACCTCCATGGAGCCAGAGCAATATCATCGTATCATTCGCACTGTGGGTGTGGTAAAAATGATAAATTTCAAAGGTGAGCCAGTGCCGGCCGATGAGGAGGAGATCTCCTCGCTGATGATCCTGGACGGGACTGATCGCACCGTCCAGAACAGGTCTTACGTTAAGAAAGGGGACCGTGTCATGATAATGGAGGGCCCCCTCAAGGGCTTAATAGGATTTTATATGCGGCACAAGGGTAAGTCGGACCGGGTTGTAGTCACCGTCGACTTACTCAAGCGCTCACTGGAAGTTGAAATCGATGACTGGGCACTTGAAAAGCTTACATAGTTTCCATCCACAAACTCTATACTCCTCTCCCCCTCGAGGGGGAGAGGCAGGCCTCAAGGGAGAGGGAATTTATGGATGGACACTACCTAGGGTAAAGGCTGAAGGATTAAGGAATAATGAGTAGGCCTGGGCTAGGTCTGGGGGGTAGCGCTT
>DQZA01000183.1 GCA_011042035.1 Desulfobacteraceae bacterium | reverse complement strand
ACGAAAACTGTGAGGTTATCAGTAGCCATAGTCGCACAGGCAAGCCTGTAGCCCTTGGCAACAAGGTCTGGCCCCAGGAGGTTTTTCTCGGGCGCGCTAGGTGGCAAAATGTTTGGCATACTATTCCTTATGACAACCTTACACTTGCCACATTTTTGCTTGCCTCCGCAGGTAGACTCTATTTGCACCCGGGCAAGCCTTGCAGCTTCCAGGACTGAGATTGGACTCGAAACGTCGATACTCCTTCCAGATGGCAAGAACCTAATGGTGAACACCGTTAACCCTCAAGGATCCCAAGGAGTTGCTTGATCTTTTTGACGCCTTCGGCAGCATCCTTTGCATAGGCATCAGCTCCGCAGTTTTTAACGAACTTAGGGGTTACTGCTGCGCCCCCGCATATCACCTTTACGATGCCGCCTATATCGCTACCCTTGACGGCTTGAATGGTCTGCTCTACATAGGGGTCTCCTGTAGTGAGGAGGGAAGAAAGCCCAACTACCTGAGCTCCGTGTTCCCTTGCCGCCTCCACAAACCTTTTTGGTGGCACGTTTTCCCCTAAATCTACAACGCTAAATCCAGATGTCTCGAGCAACAATTTAACAAGGTTTTTTCCAATATCGTGGAGATCGCCGAATACTGTGCCAAGCACCACTGTTCCAAGGCCGGCATCTGTGGTTTCCTTTTTGATTAAAGGATTAAGCAGATCCATACATGCCTGTACGGACTTTGCCGCCATCATCATTTCTGGGATGAATATTTTGCGTTGTTCAAATTTGTCGCCAACAGTGTTGAGGGCCGGGATTAGGTATTGATTGATTATCTGTTCAGGTCCTAGGCCAGTATCCAACGCCTGCTGAACAAGCACGACGGCCTCTTTCCGCTTGCCATCCACCACCGCATTTCTGAGTTTAAAGCCTGGGTCTTCTTCACGAGGTCTGGTCTGCGGGGATGGAGCGGAAACCTCTTTTCTGAAATGTGCAAGATACCGGCTGCAGTAAGGGTCCTTACCTCGCAGCATCTCAATGACCAAAATGGCCTTTTGCATTTGCTCGTTTGTAGGATCAATAATGGCGCAATTGAGCCCGGCAGTTGCGCACATGGCCAAGTATATGGTGTTGACATCCTGGCGATTTGGGAGTCCAAATGAAATATTGGAAAGACCCAATGTGACATTGACCCCGAGTTCCTGGCTTATCAATTGTATGGCTCGAATCGTCTCAGAGGCTGCTTCGTAATCCGCGCTTATGGCCATTGCCAGAGGATCTATGATGACGTTGTCTCGAGCAATACCGTACTTTTCCGCCTCCTCTACTATCAGGGCTGCAAGCTCTACACGGTCTTCTGCTCGCTTTGGAATTCCCTTTTCGTCCATTGTGAGTCCTATAACAGGAGCATTGAATTCCTTTGCAAGAGGCAGAACGGAAGCCAGCTTGTCTGGCTCCCCGTTTACTGAGTTAATTAAAGGGGTTCCGTTATATATTTCAAGTGCTGCTTTTAATGCGTCGGGGTCCGCCGAGTCAATGCAAAGGGGGAGATCCGTAACCTCCTGAACGGCAAGTACCGCCCTTTTCAGGGTCTCAGCTTCATCAATGCCTGATATGCCAACATTCACATCCAACACGTGAGCCCCGGCCTCTGCCTGGGCCATGGCCTCGGATTGAAGAATCTCCATGTTTCCTTGCCTTATGGCCTCTGCAAGAGAGGCCCTGCCCGTGGGATTAAGCCTTTCACCGATGATCACAAAGGGTTCATTTGGCCCGATTGTGACCTCCCTGTATGGGCTCCTCAAGCTCGTTCTGGCCGAGCGGGTACTCGGCCCAGGTGGTATAGCATACACGCCAGGCGATTTATCCTTTTCGGGTTTTTGATGGATTCTTCCATACTCAGCCGCTGTCATTCGGGCGACTTTCACATTTTCATCCGGGGTGCCGTAGGTCAACCCAACCGTGTCAATGGAGAAGTTAACCAGGGGATCCCCATTGTCGATAAGTCTGCGCACCTCTGCTGCCACTTCCTCAGGTGTGCCGTTTTTCATCAAGACAGGATTTATTCTGGCATTTACCGCCACATTTGGCCCAAAAACCTGCCTTGTTCTCCTCACGTCTGAGCCAAAGCCGATTTCAATAAATTCAAGGTGCCTCAGCTTTGAATAACCTTCAAGGACCTGGTCCACGGACCCGCAGTGGTGCACGCCAATGGGTGCGCAGGCATCGGCCACAAAATTGTCATAGGGGAGGACATATTTCTCATATGTGCTCAAGGAGATCTGTTCAATGGTGCAATTTGGCAACACGCATAATTTGGGGTCGCACATGGGGGTTACATCAAGGGCGCCTGTGCCAGAGACTTTCTTATTAAACTTGAACAATTCCAACACGGCCTGGGCGCAGATTCTTAAAAGGTGGTGGCAAAGCTCTGGATCTTCAAAGTAGTCTATGTAAAGTTGATCGCCCCTTAATTTCAGGGCCAAGTTTTGAACGCCGGTGGTGTTGATATCGCCAACCACCTTTCCATACTTGTCTTTTAGATATTCAACTTGCTTGATCATCTCCTTCATGGGATAAGAGTTGAAAATATCGGGCAGCTCTAGTTTCATTACCTGCTCTCTGGATAGGTTTAGGGGCATAGCCCATGGAAGCGCATCTTTCTCAAATACGATCTCACATCCGAATACAGCAGGGAGCATCACCATGCCGAAGGTTATCAAGGGCCTTGGTTCGGGATTCGGATCCCCGAGCCCCACATCACCGAATCGGTCATACAGGGCCTTGTCCATGCCCATCCTGGCCTCTATCCTTGTCTCTGGGTCAAAATAGTATTTCTCGTCAAAGGAAATCCCGTAGTGGTTATAAAACCAGTCCGGGTAAAAGCCTACGCCTAGGGGTATGTGTTGCTTTTGCGCCATAAGCACTGTCTCCTTTTATACGGATCATGTAAATTGTTTTGTTGCTGGTATCATTAATAGGGATTGGCATGCCAACAATGAGCCAACCCACCCACAGGAATCATATTATACTATGTGCCCGTTTACAACACCGCCGGTGCTCCAGTGCTTCCTCTCTGAATCACAAGCAAAGAGAACCGGGATAGACTTTGTCAAGATTATTGTTGATTAAATTCTTAATATATTGGAATTATATTGGAAAGCTTTTCCTGAACTTTCCAGATAAAATTGGTCAAAGTCAGGTTGGCGCAGTTTTTTGCTACCGGTTCTTGCGGCGGAGCACTGGAGGACGTCCAGATATAGATCACGTGGAAGGTTGGATGGATAAGCCCTTAGGGAGATTCCTTAGAGACAAAGAGTGGGGCAAAAACCAAAACTGACTCACTGAGGAGGGGTAAATGGATTTTAAGTATATCTTGTACGAGGAGAAGGATGAAATCGGGATTCTGACCCTGAATCGGCCTGACAAGCGGAATGCCTTGGGACGGGAGGCCGAGGAGGAAATCATTGCTTGTCTTCAGGATGCAGGTAGAAGATGCGATGCAAAGGTTATCATCCTAAAAGGGGCAGGGGAGGTGTTTTGTGCAGGGCACGACAGAAAGGAAATCTTGAATCAACCCGTTGGCGAGATCCGGAGGCTATTTCACACATCCTTTAATATGATGATGACCATGCGCATGGCGCCCCAGTGTATCATTGCACAGGTACAGGGAATTGCCATGGCAGGGGGATGTCACTTAGCGGCCGCCTGCGATTTAATAACGGCTGGAGAGGAAAAGGCCCGATTCGGTATGACCGGCCTTATTTATTCCTACAACTGTTCAACCCCAACTGTTGCCGTAAGCAGGGCCGTACCCCAAAAAAAGTGCATGGAGATGCTAATGAGCGCCAATCTTTACACGGCCAGGGAGGCCGAAGCCTT